>NZ_LEKG01000211.1:0-12117 GCF_001029515.1 Micromonospora sp. RV43
GCCGATCCCGCCCCCGACCACGACCGCGCGTCCGCCCATGCGGTCACCGTACTACAGATGTAGTCGGGTGCACTACGACTGTAGTCTGACCGGGTGATCGATCGCCGGCAGCTCCTGCTCGACGCCGCCATCCGGGTACTCGGCACCGGAGGGCCGCGGCAGCTCACCCACCGGGCCGTGGACGCGGAGGCGGGCCTGCCCGAAGGCTCGGCGTCCAACCGGTTCCGCACCCGGGAGGCACTGGTCACCGGCGTCTTCGACCGGCTGGTCGAGGTGGAGACGGCGGCCTGGCAACGGCTCGCCGCGGACCTGCCGCCGGGCGACGTCGCCGCGTTCGCCGCAGTGGCCGGCCGGCTGATCCGGGAGTTCACCGACCAGCAGCGGGTGGTCACCCTGGCCCGGTACGCGCTCTTCGTCGAGGCGGCCGTGCGGCCCGACCTGCGCCCGGCGATCGAGGCCGCCCGGGCACGGCTGGCCGGCTGGGGGGAGCCGCTGCTCGCCACGCTCGGCTCGACCGATCCGCCGGCCCACTTCCGGGCGCTGCTGGCACTCGTCGACGGGCTCTTCGGCAACCAGCTCGCCGCTCCCGACGACCACTTCGACCCGGAGTCCGCCGTCGCCGCCCTGCTGCGCGGCTTCCGGACCGGCTGACCGGCCGCGCGTCGCCTGCCGCGCGGTGCCCCCGGGCCGGACGGATACCGCCTACCGCTCCCCGTTCCGGTGGCCGGCGGCCTCGCGGCACACGGCGAGCGCGTCCGACAGGGAGGTCAGGTGTCCGGCCGGCGTGGCCGGCGGCGTGATCCAGCCCGGCCCGGCGCCGTGCACCCGTACCGAGGGGAACTCCCGCGCGAAGCGGACCACCCGGTACGCCCGCCCGGTCATCGGCGTCTGCGACCACACCACGACGGTGTGCGGGCGGGTCCGGCGCACCGCGCTGGCCAGCGCCGGCCAGGGCAGCGCGGCGCCGAGCAGCAGGCTGCCCAGGCCCGCCTCGCGCAGGGCCGCGGCGAGGGCGTGCAGGCCGAGGCAGTGCAGCTCCTGCTCCGCCCCGGCGAGCAGGATGCCGCCGGCCGGGGGTGACGTTCCCGGCCCGCGCAGCAGCACGTCCAGTCCGGACCGCAGGCCCTCCGAGAAGGCGTGCTCCACGGCCACCTCGGCGGCGCTGCGGCCGGGCAGCGCGGCCAGCATCGGCGCGCAGACGCCCTCCCACAACGGCGCCACCCCCCACCGGCCCGCGGCCTCGACGATCAGCGCGGCGACCCGGTTGCCGTCCAGGTCCTCGGCCGCGAGCGTGAGGTGCTTACGGGCGGACTCGACGACATCGGCCGGGATCGGATCGGTCACCACCGGACGCACCCCTCGGTAGACGGTCACTACCGGGGGGTTCGTCGAAAGAGGGCGGCCTGGATGCGCCCGGGGCGGACCGGTCCGGCCGGGACGCGCCGGCCAGGCCGTGCCGGTGGGGCGGCTCACACCGGCGCGGGTCCGGTGGGGCGTCCCGGCGGCAGCAGACTGCGGACGCCGTCGTACGCCGGATCAGCCGGACCGGTCCCGGCGGGTCGCCGCCCGGCGCCGGGCCAGGTGGGCGACCGTGACCCAGATACCCCTGCGGAACAGCAGCACGACGAGGACGAAGATGCCGCCGGTGACCAGGCCGATCGCCTCGAACCCGGAGAACGACAGCCAGTCCTCCAGGCGGACCACCAGGGCCGCGCCGAGCACCCCGCCCCACAGCGTGCCGATGCCGCCGAGCACCACCACGATGACCGCCTTGCCGGAGGTGGTCCAGTGCAGCACGTCCAGCGAGACGAATCGGTGGCCGACCGCGAAGAGCCCGCCGCCGAGCCCGGCCAGGAAGCCGGAGAGCACGAACGCGGTCAGCTTGTAGCGGTGCACCGGGTAGCCGAGCGCGCGGGCCCGGGCCGGGTTGTCCCGGATGCCGACCAGCACCCGGCCGAACGGCGAGTGCACGATCCGCCAGGCGGCGAGCAGGCCGAGTAGCACGATCGGCAGGATCGCATAGTAGAAGTAGTAGTCGTCGGTGAGATCGACGCCGAAGAACGCGCGCGGCACGCCCTGCAGACCGTTCTCACCCTGGGTGACCGAACGCCACTCGTTGGCCACGTAGTAGACCATCTGCGCGAAGGCCAGGGTGACCATGGCGAAGTAGATCCCGGTGCGCTTCACCGCCAGGTAGCCGATCGGCAGCGCGAGCAGCGCCGCGCCCAGCGCCCCGGCCAGCACGGCGGCCGGGAACGGCAGGCCGGCGTGGATCGCGACCAGCCCGGTCAGGTACGCCGAGGTGCCCCAGAACGCGGCGTGCCCGAAGGACATCAACCCGGTGAAGCCGAGCAGCAGGTCCACCGAGACGGCGAAGAGCGCCCAGCACAGAATGTCCACCGCGACCGCCGGGTAGAGCCCGTTCGGCAGCCACAGCGCGACGAGCAGGCCGGCGGCGAGCAGCGCGTACCGGACCCAGCCGGGCGCCCGCGCGACGGCGAGCAGTCCGGAGCGCGGGGCCGGCTTCTCCACCGGGGTGTCCACCGCACTCGTCATGCCGTGCTGACCGGGCATGCCCTCACGGCCCTCCCGTAGCTCGGTGCGTTCGGTCATGCCGGGGCCTCCTCTCGGCCGAACAGGCCGGCCGGCCGCCAGAGCAGCACGGCGGCCATCACCACGAACACGACGGTCTGCGACACGAGCGGGTAGTCGGACAGGTAAGCCTCGCCCCACGCCTGGATCAGGCCGATGCCGAAGCCGGCGGCGACCGAGCCGAAGATCGAGCCGAGGCCGCCGATCACCACCACCGCGAAGACCACGATGATCAGGTCGGCGCCCATCAGCGGGTTGACCGCCCGCATCGGGGCGGCGAGCACCCCGGCCAGCCCGGCCAGGGCGATGCCGAAGCCGAACACCGGGGTGACCCACTTCCCCACGTCGATGCCGAACGCCCGGGTCAGCTCCGGCCGCTCGGTGGCGGCCCGGACCACCATGCCGATCCGGGTCCGCCCGAGCACCCACCAGACCGCCACGCACAGCAGCACGGTGAAGCCGAGGATGAAGACCCGGTACGTCGGGAAGTCGAAGATTCCGAAGTCGACGGTCCCGCTCAGTTCGTCGGGGGTGGCGTACGGGCTGGACTGCACGCCGTACCGGGACTTGACCAGGTCCTGCAGGATCAGCGTCAGGCCGAAGGTGAGCAGGAAGTTGTAGAGCGGGTCGAGCCGGGTCAGCCGGTGGATCACCGCCCGTTCCAGCACCATGCCGAGCAGGCCCAGCGCCAGCGGCATGATCACCAATGCGGCCCAGAACGGCACGCCAGCCTCGGCGAGCAGCACGTACGCCCCGAACGCGCCGAGCATGTAGAACGCGCCGTGGGCGAAGTTCACCACCCGGAGCATGCCGAAGATGACCGCGAGCCCGAGGGCGAGCAGGGCGTAGAACGCCCCGCCCACCAACCCGTTGAACGTGTTCTGCAGGAACCCGGACATGTCAGAGCTTGCAGTCCGGGGACGGGGTGCGGAAGGCCTCCGCCGCCGGGATGGTCTTGAGGATCTTCACGTAGTCCCACGGCTCCTTGACCTCGGCCTGCGGCTTCACCTGGGCCAGGTACGCGTCGTGGACGACCCGGTGGTCCTCCGCGCGGATCTTGCCGTTGCGCAGGAAGAGGTCGTTGACCTCCTTGCCCTCCAGCTCCTTGACCACGGCGTCCGCGTCGTCGGTGCCGGCGGCCTGCACCGCCTCCAGGTACTGCATGGCGGCGGAGTAGTTCGCGGCGTGCGCGAACGACGGCCGGGTGCCGGTCTCCTTCTGGAACCGGTCCGCCCACTCCCGGTTCTGCTGGTCGAAGTTCCAGTACCAGGCGTCGGTGTAGGTGGTGCCGGCCAGCGCGGCCGGGGTGAGCGAGTGGATGTCGGTGATGAACATCAGGCCGACGGCCAGCCCGACGCCCTTGTCCCGCAGCTTGAACTCGTTGTACTGCTTGACCACGTTGACCAGCTCCGCGCCGGCCTGCATGGTGCCGAGCACCTGCGGCTTCGGGTTCAGCGTCGGCGACTTGAGCAGGAACGACGAGTAGTCGCCGCTGGTGTTCGGGAACGGCGCGCCGTCCTTGCCGACGACCTGCCCGCCGGCCGCGGTGATGGCGGCGGTGAAGCTCTTCTCCATGTCCTGCCCGAACGCGTAGTTCGGGTAGAGGATGTACCAGTTCTTGCCGACCTGCTCGGTGGTCACCGTGCCGGTGCCGTGGGCCAGCATGTAGGTGTCGTACGCGTAGTGGAACGTGTACTTGTTGCAGCTCTTGCCGGTCAGGTCGGTGGTCGCCGCGCCGATGTTGAAGTACAGCTTCTTCTTCTCCTTGGCCACGTCGGCGACCTTCAGGGCGGCCGAGGAGGTCGGCACGTCCAGGATGGCGTCGACACCCTTGCGGTCGACCATCTCCTGGGCCTTGCTGTTGGCCACGTCCGGCTTGTTCTGGTGGTCCGCGGTCTCCACGGTGATGTTCCTGGTCACCGCGTCCTCGCCGTGCTTGGCCTGGAAGTCGGCGATGGCCATCTCCACGGCCTTGACCGAGTTGCGCCCGGACAGCTCCGAGTAGGCGCCCGACTGGTCGTTGAGCACGCCCAGCACGATCTTGTCGCCGGTCAGCTTCGAGTCGCCGCCGGACTGCGGACCACCGCCGCCGCAGCCGGCCACCAGCAGCGCCGCCGCCGAGGCGGCGGCCACACCCACGCTCCTACGCATGTGCATCCCCTTCGTACCGCGCGGTCCGCGCGGGTCAGCCGTCCAGATTCAGATGCCGAGATAAGCCAGCAGCTCGCGTTCCCGCGAGCGCACCTCGGCGTTCTCCATCGCCTCCGCGATCCGTCCCTCGGCCAGCAGGTAGTGCCGGTCGGCGACGCCGGTGGCGAAGTGCAGGTTCTGTTCCACCAGCAGCACTGTCACGCTGTGCTTCTTGGCCTCCCGAAGCAGGTCACCGACCTGCTGCACGAGCAGCGGCGACAGCCCTTCGGTGGGCTCGTCGCAGAGCAGCAGCCGGGCTCCCATGCGCAGCACCCGGGCCAGCGCGAGCATCTGCTGCTCGCCGCCGGAGAGCATGGTCGCTGCGGAGTCGCGCCGCTCGTACAGGGCCGGGAAGGCCTCGTACACCCGCTCCAGCGGCCACGGGTCGGGGCCGACCCGGGGCGGTAGGGTCAGATTCTCGGTGACCGTGAGCGTGGCGTACGCGCCCCGGTCGTCGGGCACCCAGCCGAGCCCGGCCCGCGCCCGCCTGTACGCCGGCAGCCGGGTGACGTCCCGGCCGTCGAGGTGGATCGCGCCGCGCTGGCCAGGGTGCAGCCCCATCACCGAGCGCAGCAGCGTGGACTTGCCGGCGCCGTTGCGCCCGACCAGGGTGACCACCTCGCCGGCGGCCACCTCCAGGCTCACCTCCCGCAGCACCTGGGCCTCGCCGTACCAGGCGGAGAGGTTCTCAATGCGCAGCATCCGCGGCTCCCAGGTAGGCGGTGATGACCCGCTCGTCGGCGCGGACCTGCTCGTACGGCCCCTCGACCAGCACCTTGCCGGCCTGCAGGACGGTGACCGTGTCGGCGAGCCGGCCCACCACGCTCATGTTGTGCTCCACCATGACCACGGTCCGTCCGGTGCGGACAGTGGCGATCAGGTCGACGGTGCGGTCGACGTCCTCCAGGCCCATCCCGGCCGTCGGCTCGTCCAGCAGCAGCACCTTCGGGTCGAGGGCGAGCGCGATGGCCAGCTCCAGGGCCCGCTTGCGCCCGTACGCGAGCGCCTCGGCCGGCGCCTCGGCGAGGTCAGCCAGGCCGACCATGGCCAGCAGCTCGTCGGCCCGGTCCCGGTAGCGGCGCATCAGCTTCGCCGACCGCCAGAACCGCCAGCCCAGCCCGCTGCGCGACTGGAGGGCCAGCTCGACGTGCTCCCGCGCGCCGAGCTGCGGAAAGAGGCTGGTGATCTGGAACGACCGGGCCACGCCGAGTCGGGCCACCCGCTCCGGTGGCAGCCCGGTCACGTCGCGGCCGTCCAGCTCGATCCGCCCTTCGCTGGGCGGCAGGAAGCCGGTGAGCAGGTTGAACAGTGTGGTCTTGCCGGCGCCGTTCGGGCCGACGAGGGCATGCACGGTCTCCGGCGCCACGTCGAGGTCGACGCGATCGACGGCCCGGAAGCCCCGGAAGTCCCGGGTCAGCCCTCGGGCCGACAGGATCGCTTGCCCGGCCATCGCCTCACCCTTCGCAGGTCCGTACGCGACGGCCAGGTCGGTGACCGGGGTCACAGGGTCGTCGCGTGCTGGAAACCTACGAGGAGTCGAAGCGGCCGAGCCATGTCGGCCCACCACACATTCACCCCTGCCGGTGCGGACCCAGCCTCCATAGATGCCGGTCACCCCCGACCGGGTCCGGTCCGATCGGTGGCCGTCGACATGTGGCGCGGCACCGTCACCGGCCGGCGGCGCACTCCGGCAGGTCGGGTCCGTCCGCGTGGGAGAAGACCGACGTCCTCGACGCCGGGCGGCGGCTGCCCGGCGCCGCCGCCCGGGTCGAGGGGGACGTCAGTCCGGGAACGTGACCACCCAGCGGGCGCCCTCGCCGCGGGCCAGCCGCTCCAGCGCGGCGGGCGCCTCGGTCAGCGGCACCGTGCCGCTCACCAGCGGCCCCAGGTCCAGGTCACCGGCGGCGAGCGCCTCGGCCAACTCCGGCACCTCCCGGTCCGGGTCGGTCGAGCCGTACACCGAGGAGCGCAGCGTGCGCGCGGAGTGGAAGATGTCCAGCGCGGAGAGGCTGAGCATGTCGTCCTTGCCGCCCATGCCGACCACGGTGACCGCTCCCCCGCGCCGCGTCGCCCGCCACGCGGCGCGGATGGTGGCGGACCGGCCGACGCACTCGAACGCGTGGTCCACGCCGCGTCCCTCGGTGCGGACCCGGATCTCCTTGCCCAGCCGGTCGTCCGAGCGGAGGAAGTCGGTGGCCCCGGCGGCGAGCGCGAGGTCCCGCTTGGCCTCCACCACGTCCACGGCGAGGATCGGCGCCGCGCCGGCCCGCCGCGCGGCGGTCAGCACGGCCAGGCCCACTCCGCCGAGCCCGATCACCGCCACCGACTCGCCGGGGGCGACCCGTGCGGTGTTGCGGACCGCGCCGACGCCGGTGAGCACCGCGCAGCCGAGCACCGCGGCCTGCTCCGGCGGCAGTCCGGCGGGCACCGGCACGGCGGCGTGCTGCGGCACCACCACCTCCTCGGCGAGCGCGCCGAGCCCGAGCGTGACCTGAAGGGGCTCACCGGCGGCCGTCTCGCCGCGAGGTGTCGACGGGTTGGGGTTGGCGGCGCAGAGCCACGGTTCGCCGTGCCGGCAGTGCCAGCAGTCGCGGCAGGCCGGCGCCCAGTTGAGCACCACGGGCGTGCCGACCGCGAGCGTCGTGCCGGGCCCGGCCTCGGCCACCACGCCCGTGGCCTCGTGCCCCAGCACCAGCGGGTACGCGGGCGCCAGCGTGCCGTCCACCATGGCCAGGTCGGAGTGGCAGATGCCGGCGGCGCGGATGCGTACCCGCAGCTCACCGGGGCCGGGCGCGGGCAGCCGTACGTCCTCGACCACCGGTGTCTCGCCCCGGCCGCGCACCACGAGCGCCCTCATCGCTGGATCGCCTTCACCTCGGTGAACTCCTCCACGCCGTACCCGCCCAGCTCCCGGCCGAGGCCGGACTGCTTGTAGCCGCCGAACGGGGCGAGCGGGTTGAACGCGCCGCCGTTGACGTCCACCTGGCCGGTACGCATCCGCCGCGCCACTGCCAGCGCCGCCTCCTCGTCGGCCGACCAGACCGCGCCGGCCAGCCCGTACCGGGAGTTGTTGGCGATGGCGACCGCCTCGTCGGTGTCGGCGAACGGAATCACCGCGAGCACCGGCCCGAACACCTCCTCCTGGGCGAGCGCGCTGTCCGGGTGCACGTCGGCGAAGACGGTGGGCGCCACGAAGTGCCCCTGCGGCGGCAGTGGCGCGTCCGGGCCACCGGCGACGAGCCGGGCGCCGTCGGCGAGCGCCCGGTCGACGTGGTCGCGTACCCGCCGGGCCTGCGCGGCGGAGGCGAGCGGGCCGAGCCGGGTGGCCGGGTCGAACGGGTCGCCGAGCCGGTAGCCGGCCACCGCCGCCGCGACCAGGTCCAGGGCCTCGGCGTAGCGGTCGCGGTGTACGAGCATCCGGGTCCAGGCGGTGCAGGTCTGCCCGGAGTTGAGCAGCGCGTTGCCGACACCGACCTTGACCGCGGTGGGCAGGTCGGCGTCGGCCAGGATGACGTTCGCCGACTTGCCGCCGAGTTCCAGCGACACCCGGGCGATCCGCTCGGCGGCCAGGTGGGCGATGCGCCGGCCGGTGGCGGTGGAGCCGGTGAACGAGACCAGGTCGACGTCGGGGTGCGCGGCGAGCGCCTCGCCGACCACCGGGCCGGTGCCGGGCACCAGGTTCACCACGCCGGGCGGCAGCCCGGCGTCGGTGATCGCGTCGAACAGCAGGTACGCGGTCAGCGGCGTCAGCTCGCTGGGCTTGAGCACCACTGTGCAGCCGGCGGCGAGCGCGGGCGCGACCTTGGCGACCACCTGGTGCAGCGGGTAGTTCCACGGGGTGATCGCGCCGACCACGCCGACCGGCTCCCGGACGACGAGCGAGTTGCCGACCGTGTGCTCGGCCGCCGGGCGGGCGGCCAGGTCGACGATGCTCCGCAGCACCGTCAGCGGCACGCCGGCCTGGACCCGGGTGGCGAGCTTGAGCGGGGTGCCCAGCTCGGTCGCCACGGTGCGGGCGATCTCGTCGGCGCGGGCGGCGAGCGCGGTGTGCAGCCGGTCCAGGTGCGCGGCCCGCTGCTCGGGGGCGGTGGCGGCCCAGCCGGGGAACGCGGCACGGGCGGCGGCGACCGCGCGGTCCACGTCGGCCGGTGTGCCGGCGGGCACCTCACCGACGATGCTCCCGGTGGCCGGGTTCTCCACCGGGATGGTGTCGCCCGACGACGGGTCGACCCAGTCACCGGCGACGTGCAGGTGGCGGCGCGTCAGCAGGGCGGGAGGGGCGGCGGCGAGATCCATGGCGTCCTTCGGGGGCGGCGGAAACTAGCGGTGGGAGTTTCGACGCTACTCCGGACCGCCGACCCGTTCCAGCGGGGCGACGGTGGCGGCGTACTCGGCGGCGAGCCCGTGCAGCAGCGCGTCCAGGCCGAGCGTGAACGCGCCCTCGTCCACGCTGCGCTGGTGTCCGGCGAGCCGGTGCGCCTGGTTGAGGTGCGGGTGCGCGGCGTAGAGCGAGGGGTCCTCGACGAAGCCGCGGGCGAACGAGCCGAGCGCGGACCCGGCCACGAAGTAGCGCATCGCGGCGCCGATGTGGGTGGCCCGCGCGGGCGGCCAGCCGGCCCGGACCAGCGCGCCGTAGACCGCGTCGGCCATGGCGAGCGCGGCCGGACGGCGGCCCGGCCCCTGCGCCAGGTACGGCACGATGTTCGGGTGGGCGGCCAGCGCGGCCCGGTACGAGCGCGCCCAGCGGCGAAGCGCGTCGAGCCACTCGCACTCGTCGAAGACGCCGATGTCGACTGTCGCCGCGACGCCGTCGGCCACCGCGTCGAGGATCTCCTCCTTGGTGGCGAAGTGGTTGTAGAGCGAGGGGCCGCGGACGCCGAGCGCGGCGGCGAGCCGCCGGGTCGAGAGCGCGTCCAGCCCGTCGGCGTCGATCAGCGCCAGCGCGGTCTCGACGATCCGGTCGCGGGTGAGCAGGGCCTGTCGGGGTCGGGGCACCTGGTCATCATCCTCCCTTTCACATCGGGTCTGGACGCGGGAAAACTTACAGCGCTAGTTTAGAGCCAGTCGACCTGAGGGGGCACCGTGGACTTCGCACTGTCCGACGAGGAACGCGCGATCCGGGACACCGTTCGCACTTTCGTCACCCGCGAGGTGATGCCGCTGGAGGCGGAGGTGCTGCGCCGCGAGCGCGCCCACCAGCCCGGCCTGGACCGCTCCGAGCTGCGCGAACTCCAGCTCAAGGCGAAGAAGTTCGGCTTCTGGGGGCTGGCCACGCCGGAGGAGTACGGCGGGATGGACCTGCCGGCGGTCATGCAGTCGCTGATCTGGACCGAACTGGGCCGCAGCTTCGTGCCGTTCCGCTTCGGCGGCGAGGCCGACAACATCCTGTTCCACGCCACCGAGGAGCAGAAACGCGAGTTCCTGATCCCCACCGTCGAGGGCGAACGGATCTCCTGCTTCGCCATCACCGAGCCCGGCGCGGGCTCCGACGCGGCGAACATCAAGCTGCGCGCCCGCCGCGACGGCGACGACTGGGTCCTCGACGGCGAGAAGACGTTCATCACCAACGGCAACGACGCCGACTTCGCCATCGTGGTCGCGGTGACCGACCCGGAGAAGGGCGCCCGCCGCGGCGGCGCCACCGCGTTCCTGGTGGACCGCGCGATGGGCTGGCGCTCCGAGTTCATCCAGACCATGGGCGAGGGCGGCCCCGCCTCACTGATCTTCGACGGCGTACGGGTGCCGCACCGCAACATCCTCGGCGAGATCGGGCAGGGCTTCACGCTCGGCATGGAGTGGATCGGCAAGGGCCGCTACACCATCCCGTCGCACGCCATCGGCATCGCCGAGCGCGCCCTGCAGATGGCCATCGACCACGCCAACACGCGGGAGACGTTCGGCGCGCCGATCGCCACCAACCAGGCCATCCAGTGGATGATCGCCGACTCGGAGACCGAGCTGGAGGCGGCCCGCTGGCTGATCCTGCGCTCGGCCTGGACCGTCGACCAGGGCCTCGACCCGCGGCACGCCTCCTCCATGGGCAAGCTCTACGGCGCCGGCATGGTCAACCGGGTGGTGGACCGGGTGCTCCAGATCCACGGCGGCATGGGCTACACCCGTGAGCTGCCGATCGAACGCTGGTACCGGCAGGTCCGGCTGTACCGGATCTTCGAGGGCACCGACGAGATGCAGCGGCTGATCATCTCCCGCGACCTGCTGCGCGGCTACACGAAGATCGGCGGCCACCTGGCCTGAGCAGTCAGCCGGTCAGCGCCTCGACCGCCCGGTCCACGTCCGCCTCGGTCGTGTAGAGGTGGAACGAGGCGCGCACCCGGCCCGCCCGGACCGCCGCGCGCACCCCGGCGCGGGCCAGCCGCTCCTGCGCGTCCGGCACGTCCACGCTGACGATCGCGCTGTCGCCGGGCGGCCGGCCCAGCCCGGTCAGGAACCGGTTGGCCAGCCCCACGTCGTACGCGCGCACCGCCTCCGGGTCGAGGTCGGCGAGCAGTTCCAGCGCCGGGGCGGTGCCCGCGTAGCTGAGCCACGGCGGCGCGATGTCGAACCGGCGCGCGTCGTCGGCCAGGCGCAGTGGCAGCCCGTAGTAGGAGGCGTGCGGCTCGCGGCCCGCGTACCACCCGGCCGCGTCCGGGCGCATCCGCTCGCGCAGCGCCGGGGCCAGGTAGGCGAAGGCCGATCCACGCGGCGACATCAACCACTTGTACGCCCCGACCACCACCGCGTCCGCCCGGTCCGCCGCGAACGGCAGCCACCCGCACGCCTGCGTCGCGTCGGCCACCACGAACGCGCCGTGCGCCCGGGCCGCCGCGACGATCTCGTCGTACGGGAGCACTGTGCCGTCGGCGGACTGCACCACGCTGAACGCCACCAGATCGGTGTCGGCGTCGATCGCGTCGACCAGGCCGGCCAGCGGCACGGTGCGTACCCGCACGCCGCGGTCCTGCTGCACCAGCCACGGGAACAGGATCGAGGTGAACTCGGTCTCGGGGACCACCACCGTCGCGCCCGCCGGCAGCCCGGCCGCGATCGGCGCGACGAGTTGTGACGCGCTGGCGCCGATGCTCACGTCGGCGACGTCCACACCGGTCAGCCGGGCGAACGCGGCCCGGGACCGGTCCACCGCCTCCTCCCACACCTCGAACGACACCCGCCCGGTCCGCCAGTCGGCGAGCACCCGCTGCACGGCGTCCCACACCGGCTCCGGCGGCAGTCCGTAGGTGGCCGTGTTCAACCAGCCCGGCTCCGGCTGCCACAACTTCTGCGCCTGCTCCAGCTCCATGCCACCGACGCTAACCACCCCCGCCCCCACCCCGGCAC
>NZ_LEKG01000212.1:0-12073 GCF_001029515.1 Micromonospora sp. RV43
CGTCAGCGCCATCGCGGCGCGGCTCGGGAACGCGAGAGGGGCGCCCACCGGATGGTGGACGCCCCTCGTCGGACGCCGGTCAGGCGCCGAAGTTGTTCATGTTGATCGCCGCGCCCGCGATGGCGCTGACGATGCCGACGACCACGCCGACGGCACCGCAGATCAGGGCGGCCCGGGCCTGGCCGGCGTTGCTGGCCTCACCGGCCTGGACCTTCTTCTGGCCCAGCACGCCGAGGACGACGGCGACGATGCCGGCCGGGACGCCCAGCAGCGGGCAGCACAGGCCGAGCACGATCGACGCGATGCCGACGATCATGCCGGCCAGCCCCATGGTGTTGTTCTGGCCCTGCCCCGGGCCGCTGGGGTAGCCGGCGGCCGGGTACTGCGGCGCGGCGCCGTACGGCTGCTGCTGCGCGTACGGGTCCTGGCCGTAGGCGGGCTGACCCGACGTGGGCTGGCCGTACGGCTGGCCCGAGGTCGGCTGCTGGCCGTACTGCGGGGCCTGCGGCGGCTGCGCGTACGGGTCGTGCGGCTGCGCGTTCGGGTCCTGGTTCGGCTGCTGGCCGTACGGGTCCTGTCCGGGGTAACCGGGCTGCATGTCTGGTGCTCCTCAGATCGGTTCGGGTTGTCGGTCAGTTGCTGCCGCTGTTGCCGGCGAGACCAGCAAGGCCGCCGAGGAGGCAACATCCCACCACGATGATGCCGATCCAGATCAGGCCGACGATGAGGGCCCACTTGGACCACTTCTTGGACTCGGCGGCGGCGGCTTGGGCGCCCGCGTAGTCACCCTGCTGGATCAGCGGGTTGACCTTCGACGCGTTGATGATGGCCGGGATCGCGAGCGGCCAGAACAGGAAGATCGCGACGATGGACATCGTCATGTTGTTGTCGATCTGCTGCGGCTGCTGCGGGGGGTATCCGGGCTGCATTCGAAGTACTCCTCGGTCCGGTGGCACGCGGCGTGCCGGGTTCACTGGGGGTGCGGGCCGGGCACGGGGCCGGACACCGGGCGACCGGCAGCGTACCGCGATCACGCCACCGGGGAGGTCACCCGATGAGCCGCCGCCCCGCGGCCGGGCCGCCTGACCTGCCCGATAGGGTTGCCCGGTGACCGAGCCCGCGTCCGTCGCCCGCCTCGTCGTCCTCGTCTCCGGTTCCGGCAGCAACCTCCAGGCGCTGCTGGACGCCACCGCCGACCCCGGGTACGGCGCCCGGGTGGTCGCCGTCGGCGCCGACCGGGACGGGATCGCCGGCCTGGACCGGGCCGCCGCAGCCGGTGTGCCGTCCTTCGTCGAGCGCGTCAAGGACCACCCCACCCGCGCCGACTGGGACAAGGCGCTCGCCGCGCGGGTCGCCGAGCACCGGCCCGACCTGGTCATCAGCGCCGGGTTCCTCAAGCTGGTCGGCCCGGAGTTCCTGGCCGCGTTCGGCGACCGCTACCTCAACACGCACAACACGCTGCTGCCGGCGTTCCCCGGCATCCACGGCCCCCGCGACGCGCTGGCGTACGGCGTCAAGGTCACCGGGGCCACCCTGTTCTTCGTCGACGCCGGCATGGACACCGGCCCGATCGTGGCCCAGGTCGCCGTGCCGGTGCAGGACGACGACGACGAGGACACGCTCACCGAGCGCATCAAGTCCGCCGAGCGGCGCCAGCTCGTCGAGCAGGTCGGCCGCCTGGTCCGTGAAGGTTGGACGATCACCGGCAGAAAGGTCACCATCCCGTGAACGCCACTGAGGACGCCGGCCGCCGCCCGATCCGGCGCGCGCTGGTCAGCGTCTACGACAAGACCGGCCTGGCCGAGCTGGCCCGCGCCCTGCACGAGGCCGGCGTGGAGATCGTGTCGACCGGGAGCACCGCGTCGACGATCTCCGGCGCCGGGGTGCCGGTGACGCCGGTCGAGCAGGTCACCGGCTTCCCGGAGATCCTCGACGGGCGGGTCAAGACGCTGCACCCGAAGATCCACGGCGGCCTCCTCGCCGACCTGCGCAAGGACGCGCACGCCGCGCAGCTCGACGAGCACGGCATCGCCGGCATCGACCTGCTGGTCTCCAACCTGTACCCGTTCCAGGCCACCGTCGCCTCCGGCGCCGACACCGACGAGTGCGTCGAGCAGATCGACATCGGCGGTCCGGCGATGGTGCGGGCCGCGGCGAAGAACCACGCCTCGGTGGCGGTGGTGACCGACCCGGCCGCGTACCCGGCGGTGGTGGCCGCGCTCGCCGAGGGCGGCTTCACGCCGGCCCGGCGCCGGGCGCTGGCGGCCCGCGCGTTCGCCGACATCGCCGACTACGACGTCGCGGTGGCCGACTGGTTCGCCACCACCGTGTCGCCGGCCGAGGACGGCTGGCCGGAGTTCGCCGGGCTGGCACTGCGCCGTCAGGCGGTGCTGCGGTACGGCGAGAACCCGCACCAGGCGGCGGCGCTCTACACCGACCCGGGCGCGCCGGCCGGGCTGGCCCAGGCCGAGCAGCTGCACGGCAAGGAGATGTCCTACAACAACTACGTCGACGCGGACGCCGCCTGGCGGGCCGCCAACGACTTCGCGGACCAGCCGGCGGTGGCGATCATCAAGCACGCCAACCCGTGCGGCATCGCCGTCGGTGCGGACGTGGCCGAGGCGCACCGAAAGGCGCACGCCTGCGACCCGGTCTCCGCGTTCGGCGGCGTGATCGCGGTGAACCGGCCGGTCGACGCGGCGATGGCCGGCCAGGTCGCGGAGATCTTCACCGAGGTGCTCGTGGCGCCCGGCTTCGACGCGGACGCGCTGGAGCTGCTGCGGGCCAAGAAGAACCTCCGCCTGCTGCGGGCGCCCGAGTTCGCCGTGCGGCCCGCGGAGTGGCGGCAGGTCAGCGGTGGCGTGCTGGTGCAGACGCGGGACGCCGTCGACGCGCCCGGCGACGACCCGTCCGGCTGGACGCTCGCGACCGGCGACCCGGCCGACGAGGCGACGCTGCGCGACCTGGCGTTCGCCTGGCGGGCGGTCCGCGCGGTCAAGAGCAACGCGATCCTGCTGGCCCGCGACGGCGCCACCGTCGGTGTCGGCATGGGCCAGGTCAACCGGGTGGACTCGGCGCGGCTGGCGGTCAGCCGGGCCGGTGACGAGCGGGCCCGCGGCTCGGTCTGCGCCTCGGACGCGTTCTTCCCGTTCGCCGACGGTCCGCAGATCCTCATCGACGCCGGGGTGCGGGCGATCGTCCAGCCGGGCGGATCGATCCGGGACGAGGAGACCATCGCGGCCTGCAAGGCGGCCGGCGTGACCATGTACCTCACCGGCACCCGGCACTTCTTCCACTGACGAGTCCGGCCTCCGGGTGCGTCGGTCGTCCGTCCGACGACTGACGCACCCGGACGTCGTGCCGTTGCCCGCCGCGGGAGGCGGTTGCTAGCGTGTGCGCGGCGACGATCGAGCGTCTCCGCTGTCTGTGAGCCCGGCAGGTGTGCCATGCGCGTTCGCGACCGGTTGACCGCCGTCGTCGTCACGCTGGCGTTCGTCCTGGCCGGACTGGGAGCGGCAGCCGCACCCGCCGTCACCGCACCGGCCGTCGCCCCGATCGTCGAAGCGCTCGCCGCCGCGCGGCCCGCTCCCGACGTCGCACCACCCGCCGAAGCGCTCGCCGCCGCGCCGGCCGCCGCCTCGGCGAGCGGAACGAGCCCGGCCGCGCTGCGTGCCGCGTACCCCCGAATCTCCTGGTCGGAGCTTGCCGCCGGGCCGTGGCACGACCACGGCGGCGGTCTCGGCTACGCCGACGGACCGGACGACCTGGCCCCGGCCGCGCTCCCGCGCGTGGCCGGTCCGGCGGTGCCGGAGCCGGTCGTGCCCGCCCCCCGGCCGCCTGTCGTGCCGCTGCCGCCGCGCGGCCCGCTCGCCGCGCGCGCCCCGCCGGCCGCCTGAGCCGCACCGAACCCGCAGCCCGCACCTCGCCCCCTCTTCCTCCGGGGGACGGGGCCTTCGTCGTCACGCCTCGGTGCGTACCTCGGCGAAGTGGCAGGCGCTGGGGTGCGGGTCCGCCGCGCGCGGTACCGCCTGCGGGTCCTGCGTCGCGCAGACCTCCTCGGCCTTCCAGCAGCGGGTCCGGAAGTGGCAGCCGGACGGCGGCTCGGCCGGGCTCGGCACGTCGCCGGTGAGCCGGATGATGGTCCGCCGGTCGCGGGCCTCCGGGTCGGGCACCGGCACCGCCGACAGCAGCGCCTGGGTGTACGGGTGGGTCGCGCGCTGGTAGATCTGCTCCTCGGTGCCGATCTCCACGATCCGGCCCAGGTACATCACCGCCACCCGGTCGGAGATGTGCCGGACCACCGACAGGTCGTGGGCGATGAAGATGTACGACAGCCCCAGCTCGTCCTGGAGCTGCTCCAGCAGGTTGATCACCTGGGCCTGGATGGAGACGTCCAGGGCCGACACCGGCTCGTCGCAGACGATGATCTCGGGCCGCAGCGCGAGCGCCCGGGCGATGCCGATGCGCTGCCGCTGACCGCCGGAGAACTGGTGCGGGTAGCGGTTGACGTGCTCCGGGTTGAGCCCGACCACGTCCAGCAGCTCCTGCACCCGCTGCCGCCGGCTGCGCTTCGGTGCCGCCTCCGGGTGGATCTCGAACGGCTCGCCGATGATGTCGCCGACAGTCATGCGCGGGTTCAGCGAGGTGTACGGGTCCTGCATCACCATCTGCATGTTCCGCCGCAGCCGGCGCAGGTCCGCCCCTGCCGCCCGGAGCAGGTCGCGCCCCTCCAGCGTGACCCGCCCGGCGGTCGGCGTCTCCAGGCGCATGAGCAGCCGGGCCAGCGTGGACTTGCCGCACCCGGACTCGCCGACCACGCCGAGCGTCTCACCGCGCCGCAGCTCGAACGAGACGCCGTCGACCGCCTTGACCTGGCCGATGGTCTTCTTGAACAGCACGCCCTGGCTGATCGGGAAGTGCTTGACCAGCTGGTCGACGGCGAGGATCGTCTCGCCGCGCACCTTGGCGGGTTCAGCCGTCGCGGTCATCGTGCACCTCCTGGGCGAAGTGGCACGCGCTGGTCCGCCCGTCGCCGAGCACCAGGTCGTGCGGCACCTCGTCCACACAGACCGGCTGGACGTACGGGCACCGGGGGTGGAACGGGCAGCCGGACGGGATCGCCATCAGGTTCGGCGGCAGCCCGCGGATGCTGGACAGCGCCTGGCCGCGCACGTCCAGGCGCGGGATCGACTCCAGCAACCCCTTCGTGTACGGGTGGGCCGGCGCCCGGTACAGCGCATGCACGTCGGCGTGCTCGACGATGCGGCCCGCGTACATGACCGCGATCCGGTCCGCGACACCGGCGACCACGCCCAGGTCATGGGTGATCAGGACGAGCGCCATGCCGAGATCCCGGCGCAGGTCGGCCAGGAGGTCCATGATCTGCGCCTGCACCGTGACGTCCAGCGCGGTGGTCGGCTCGTCGGCGATCAGCACCTTCGGGTCCAGCGCCAGCGCCATCGCGATCATGACGCGTTGCCGCATGCCGCCGGAGAACTGGTGCGGGTAGTCGCCGAGCCGCTTCGCCGCGGCCGGGATCCGGACCAGGTCCATCAGTTCGACGGTGCGCCTGCGCGCGTCGGCCCGCGACATCCCGGCCCGCTCGCGCAGCGACTCGCCGATCTGCCAGCCGACCGGGAAGACCGGGTTCAACGCCGACAACGCGTCCTGGAAGATCATCGCGATCTCGGCGCCGCGAATCTGCCGGCGCTCCTCCTCCGGGCGGGTGAGCAGGTCCCGCCCCTGGTAGAGGATCTGCCCGGCGCGCACGTACGCGGGCGGGGTGTCCAGAATGCCCATGATCGCCTGGGCGGTGACGGACTTGCCGGAGCCGGACTCGCCCAGCACCGCGAGCGTCTCACCGGCGTCCAGGTGGTACGTCACCCCGTTGATCACCCGGGCCACGCCCTCCCGGGTACGGAACTCGACGTGCAGGTCCCGTACCTCCAGCAGGTGCCCGCCGGGCGGCGTGGGTGAGGCCGGCGTGGGCCGGACCGCGTTCTGCGTCATGGGGAAGTCACCGCAGCTTCGGGTCGAAGGCGTCGCGGATCGCGTCGCCGAGCATGATGAAGGCGAGCACGGTCAGGGCGAGGAACGTCGACGGCACGATCAGCGGTGTCGCCGACTCGCGCATGTGCACCCGGCCGGCGTCGATGTCGATGCCCCAGGAGATGGTCGGCGCCTTCAGGCCGATGCCGAGGAAGCTCAGCGTCGCCTCGGCCGCGATGAACGACCCGAGCGCGATGGTGAGCACCACGATGGCCGGGGCGAGCGCGTTCGGCAGGATGTGCCGCCACATGATCCGGCCGTTGCCGGCCCCGAGCATCCGGGCGGCGGCCACGTAGTCCTGCTCCCGGGCGGTGATCACGGAGGAGCGGACCACCCGGGCCGCGGTGGTCCATCCGAGCAGCGCCAGGACGAAAATCACCGCGAACAGGCGTACCGTCTCGCCGCTCGTGCTCACGCGCTTGAGCAGCACGATCGCGGCGAGCAGCAGCGGGATGCCGAGCACGATGTCGATCACCCGGGACAGCACCGCGTCGACCCACCCGCCGAAGTAGCCGGCGAGCATGCCGACGACGAGCGCGATCACGCCGGTGATCAGCGCGGAGAACGCGCCCACGAGCAGCGAGGCGCGGGCGCCGTAGACCGCGCGGGCGAACGTGTCGCAGCCCTGGAAGTCGTACCCGAAGATCGCCCCGCCGGACGGCCCGGCGTGCTGCCGGGACAGCACACAGTCGCGCGGGTCGTTGGCGGCGAACAGCCCGGGTGCCACGGCCATCGCGGCGACCAGCACCACCAGGAGCAGGCTGATCCAGAAGACCGGGTTGCGGCGCAGGTCCCGCCAGGCGTCACCGGCCAGGCTGCGGGCCCGGTCCGGCCGCCCGGCCCGCCCGGGCGTGCCCGGTTCGCCTGACACGCCGCGTCGCGCGGCCTGGTTCTCGGTAGCCGCCACCGTCTCGAAGTCGCTCACTGCGGCACCTCGCTGTGCTCACTCATAGCGGATCCTCGGGTCGAGGACGGCGTAGAGCACGTCCACCACCAGGTTGGACAGCAGGTAGACCACGACGAGCACGCTGACGATGCCGACCACAAGCGGGCCGTCCTCGGTGCGGATGCCGCGGAACAGGTTGAAGCCGACGCCCGGGACGTTGAACACGCCCTCGGTGATGATCGCGCCGCCCATCAGGTTGCCCAGCTCGACGCCGAGGAAGGTGACCACCGGGATGAGCGAGTTGCGCAGCACGTGCACGCCGACGATGCGGCGTCGCCGCAGGCCCTTGGACCGGGCGGTGCGGACGTAGTCGGCGCGCAGGTTCTCGGTCACCGAGGTCCGGGTCAGCCGCAGCGCGGTGGCCAGCGACAACGAGCCGAGCACGATGCCGGGCAGCAGCAACGCGTAGAAGGAGGGTTGCGCTCCGGCGGTGGGCGGGAAGATCGGCCAGCGTACGCCGAGGAAGTATTGCGCCAGCGGGGCCAGCACGATGGTGGGGATGCCGAGCACCAGCAGCGTGAGCACGAGCGTGGCGTGGTCGAACACGCCGGAGCGCCGGATGGCCGCGATCACGCCGGCGGTGACCCCGAAGATCACCGTCACGGCCATCGCGATCACCGCGAGCTTCAGGGTGACCGGCCAGGCGGCAGCGAGGATGTCGCTGATCTGCCGCCCGGTCAGCGACTGCCCGAGGTCACCCTGGACCAGGCCGCCCAGGTAGTCGAAGTAGCGGTAGAAGAAGCCACCGACACCCGTCGCGTCCAGGTGGTACTTCTCGGTCAGGTAGGCCCGCTGCGCGGCGGTCACCGGCCGCTCCCCGGCGAGGGCCTGGATCGGGTCGCCCTGCCCGGCGAACATCAACGCGTAGACGATCAGCGTGGTCCCGAAGAAGGCGAGGACCATCTGGAGCAGTCGCCGCAGGATGAAGCGGAGCATGCTGGCAAGTCTGCCGAAACCAGGCTGAATACGTGCCAATGCGAGGGCCGGGCCACCCGGTGGGGGTGGCCCGGCCCGTCAGCGGGGTGTCAGGCGCGTTCGATCTTCAGCAGATCCACCCGGTCGAAGAGGTCCACGTGGACGTTCTTGACCTTGGTCGAGTGGCCGAAGTTGTTCTGCCCGTACCGCAGCGGGATCACCGGCATGTCCTGCGCGAGCAGGTCCTCCGCCGCCTGGTACTTCTTGATCGCCTCGTCCTCGGTCGCCGCGCGGGCGCCCTCGGCGAGCAGCTTGTCGAACTCCGGGTTGCTGTAGCCGTAGTAGTTCGACGAGCCGGTGGTGCTGTACAGCGGGCCGAGGTAGTTCTCCATGGACGGGTAGTCCATGACCCAGCCCATCCGGAACAGGCCGACCGGCTGCTTCTGCTTGAGCTTGGTCAGCAGGTCCGCGAACTTCGGCTCGGCGGTGCCCACGCACTCCACACCCAGGTTGGCCTTGAGCTGGTTGCACGTGGCGTCGATCCAGTCCTTGTGGCCGCCGTCGCCGTTGTAGGACAGCTCGATCTTCTTCGGGCCGCCCGCGGCCTCGTACATGGCCTTGGCCTTGACCGGGTCGAACGCGCCCGCCGTGCCGATGGTGTTCTCCCGGTAACCGGCGACCACCGGCGAGACGAACGAGCGAGCCGGCTGCTGCGAGTCCTTGAAGATCGACTTGGTGATCTCGTCCCGGTCGATCGCCATCGAGATCGCCTTGCGCACCTCGGGCTTGCTGAACTCCTCCTGGAACGTCGGGAAGGCCAGCACCTGCAGCGACGAGGCCGGGCTCTGCTGGAAGCGGTCGCCCAGGTCGGTCGAGGCGGTCGACAGGTTCTCGGTCGGGATCGTCTTGATCACGTCGAGGTTGTCCGACAGCACGTCCGCGTACGCCGCGGTCGGCTGCTGGTAGATGCGGAACTCGACGCCGCCGACCTTGGGCTGCTGGCCCGGGAACGCGTCGTAGCGCTCCACCTCGACCTTGGCGTCGTGCTGCCAGCTGCCCTTCATCTTGAACGGGCCCTGGCCGATCGGCGCCTGCTCGTAGCCCTCGGCGAGCACGCCCGGGGCGGAGAAGGCCGCCTTGGGCAGCGGGTAGAAGGCGGTGTAGCCGAGCATGGACTTGAAGTCCACGTACGGCTGGCTGAGCGTCACGGTGAAGGTCAGGTCGTCGACCTTCTTCAGGCCGCTCATCGTCGTCGCCTTCGGGCTCTCGCCCTGGAGGTCGTCGTAGCCGGCCACCTTCTCGAAGAAGTAGCTGGAGTTCTGGCCGTTCGGCGCGTACGCGCCGTAGTTCCAGGCGTCGATGTAGTTGTCGGCGGTGACCTTCTCGCCGTTGTGGAACGTGTAGCCGGGCTTCAGCTTGACCGTCCAGACCTTGTTGTCGGACGTCGTCACCGAGTCGGCCGCCACCTCGTGCGGCTTGTTCGCCTCGTCGTAGTCGACGAGCGGGCTGAACAGGGCCGACAGGACCTGGGAGCCGCTCGTCTCGTTGGTGTTGGTGGGCACGAGGTGCTGCGGCTCGGCGATCTCGATCCGCACGGCCGCATCGGAGTCGCCGGCACCGCCGCCGCCACCGCCCGAGCCGCAGGCCGTCAGGCCGAGCGTCACCGCGAGCGGGAGCGCGGCCCAGGCCGCGAGCCTACGAACACGCATGGAGTCTCCTCATCTCCTCACGCTGCGCGGTCGTCCCGGCGCTGGGTGACTCTGCGCAACGAGCGGTAACGGTAGGTCGCGATCCGGCCCGTCGACAACTAGTGCGTGGTCAACTGATGACAGATCGTGTTCGGCGGGCCTTGCCGCTGTCGTCCGCGCGTGCTAAACCCCGCCTCTGCCTGGCCTTTTATTCGCCCCTGGTGGTCCGTTCGAGGTCGGTCAAGCGCGTCTGCGACGTCCGGTCCGCCTGTCCGGTCCCTGCCCGTCCGGGCGTGTCAGGGCCGCCGCGTCACGGTGACTGGTCACTCTCCGTGAGTTAAGGCACGTTGCGCAGCGTGATCGTCGGCCGTCGTCGTCCGGGCCCGCCCGCAGCCGTGAGACGATCACGACGTGACGGCGACGATCCTGGACGGCAAGGCCACCGCGGCGGAGATCAAGGACGAGCTACGGGCCCGGGTGAAGGCGCTCGCGGAACGCGGCATCACCCCCGGCCTCGGCACCGTGCTGGTCGGGGAGGACCCCGGCTCCCAGGCGTACGTCAACGGCAAGCACCGTGACTGCGCCGAGGTCGGCATCGCCTCGCTGCGGGTCGCACTGCCGGCCGACGCCACCCAGGAGCAGCTCGACGCGGCGCTGGCCGAGCTGAACGCCGACCCGGCCTGCCACGGCTACATCGTCCAGCTCCCGCTCCCCGGGCACCTCGACACCCAGCGCGCGCTGGAGTCGATCGACCCGGACAAGGACGCCGACGGGCTGCACCCGGTCAACCTGGGCCGGCTCGTCCTCGGGTACGACGCGCCGCTGCCCTGCACCCCGCGCGGCATCGTGGAGCTGCTGCGCCGGCACGACGTGCCGCTACGCGGCGCGAACGTGGCTGTCGTCGGCCGGGGCAACACGGTCGGCCGCCCGCTGGGCCTGCTGCTGACCCGGCGCAGCGAGAACGCCACAGTGACGCTCTGCCACACCGGCACGCTCGACCTGGCCGCGCACACCCGCGCAGCCGACGTCGTCATCGTCGCCGCGGGCGTGCCCGGGCTGCTCACCGCCGACATGATCAACCCGGGCGCGACAGTGGTCGACGTCGGCATCACCCGGGTCATCGGCGAGGACGGCAAGGGCCGCTACACCGGCGACGTGGACCCGGAGGTGGCCGAGGTCGCGGGCAAGCTGGTGCCGATGCCCGGCGGCGTCGGCCCGATGACCCGGGCGATGCTGCTGACGAACGTGGTCGAACGGGCCGAGCGGACCGCCTGACACCCACCCAGGTCATAACCGTCCGCCCCTGACCCGATCGGTGCCAGGATGGCTGATACGGTCCGGAAAACCGACTGGTATCAGGGAGTGGGACGACCATGGGTAAGAAGGTCACTGTCGTCGGCGCCGGCTTCTACGGCTCGACCACCGCACAGCGCCTGGCCGAGTACGACGTCTTCGACACCGTCGTGATCACCGACATCGTGGAGGGCAAGCCGGCGGGTCTCGCGCTCGACCTCAACCAGTCCCGCGCGGTCGAGGGCTTCGAGACCAAGGTCGTCGGCGTCACCACCGGCCCGAACGGCGAGGGCTACGAGGCCATCGAGGGCTCGGACGTCGTCGTCATCACCGCCGGCCTGCCGCGCAAGCCGGGCATGAGCCGGATGGACCTGCTGGAGACCAACGCCAAGATCGTCCGGCAGGTCGCCGAGAACGTCGCCAAGTACGCCCCGAACGCCGTCGTCATCGTGGTGTCCAACCCGCTCGACGAGATGACCGCGCTGGCCCAGCTCGCCACCCAGTTCCCCAAGAACCGGGTGCTCGGCCAGGCCGGCATGCTGGACACCGCCCGCTTCACCAACTTCGTCGCCGAGGCGCTGAGCGTACCGGTGAAGTCGGTACGGACCCTGACGCTCGGCTCGCACGGCGACACCATGGTCCCGGTGCCGTCCAAGAGCACGGTGAACGGCAAGCCGCTGCGTGACGTCATGCCGGCCGAGCAGATCGAGGAGCTGGTCGTCAAGACCCGCAACGGTGGCGCCGAGGTCGTCGCGCTGCTCAAGACCGGTTCGGCGTACTACGCCCCGTCCGCCGCCGCGGCCCGGATGGCGAGGGCAGTGGCCGAGGACTCCGGCGCCGTCATGCCGGTCTGCGCCTGGGTCGACGGCGAGTACGGCATCTCCGGCGTCTACCTGGGCGTCGAGGCCGAGATCGGCGCCGAGGGCGTGAAGCGGGTCGTCGAGACCGACCTGGACGCCGACGAGCTGGCCGCGCTGAAGGAGGCCGCCGAGGCCGTCCGCGCCAAGCAGGGCGACGTCGCCAGCATGTGACGCCCGTCCCACAGCGTCGAAGGCCCGCCGGCTCCGCCGGCGGGCCTTCTGCCGTCCCACCCGCGGTTCTCCCCGTCGATCATGAAGTTGACGGCGTAGTCGATCTCCAATTCCGCCGTCAACTTCATGATCGACGGGGTGGGGGGTGGGGG
>NZ_LEKG01000213.1:0-11668 GCF_001029515.1 Micromonospora sp. RV43
GCATGCAGTACCGTACCGACATAGCACTGGAAGCGATGGAGTTGGAGGACTTTTAATTGGCCAACTCGGGCCCGCAAGTAGGCATACTGGTCGGCAGCGACTCCGACCGGGAGGTGATGGATAAATGCACCGCCCGCCTCGAAGAGCTCGGCGTCGAGTACGAGATTGAGACACGCTCGGTTCACGAGAGCCCCGAGTCCGTCGCCGAGTACGCCGGGACCGCCAAGGACCGGGGCCTGAAGGTCCTGATCTGTGCTTCCGGCATGGCCGCCCACCTTGCCGGTGCCGTGGCCGGACGCACGACGCTGCCGGTTATCGGGGTCCCGATAGCCGCCGGCGCGCTGGGGGGCTTCGACTCCCTGCTCTCCACGGTGCAGATGCCCCCCGGCGTCCCCGTCGCCACCGTCGCGGTAGACGGCTCCACGAACGCCGCCGTGCTCGCCGCCCGGGCCCGTCCCGCGCCCACCCGCCGGCACCGGATCACCAGCGTCTGGGTGCTGCTCGCCACCGTCGCCCCCGAGCTGGACGAGTGGGCCGCCTACTTCGCCGCCGGCGCGAGCAAGCGGGCCGCCGCCGAGGCCGGCATCCCCCGCGTGGTCACCGCCCGGGAGGCCGACGACCTGCTGCGCGCCGCCGAGGAGTTCGTGACGGTGGTGGAGACCGCCCTCGGCCTGGCGCACCAGCCGGCACTCGACGGCCTGCCCCGCCCGCTGCGGCTCGGCGCCTCCGACTCACCGCCCCGCCCCGGAGCAGCCGCCGCCTGATTCGCGGCGCCCGGCCACCACCGGCGGGACCCCGGGTGGCCGGGCGCCGCACCCACGGCACACGCGTGCCGCGCACGACACGATCCACAGCACCATCCACGGGCGAGGCCCGTGGCGAAACACGACGGGGGGTTGGTCCGATGGCGGGCCGCATGGTGGTCGGTTCCGCCGCCCTGGCCGATCTGGTCCGTCCGGCGAGCGCGCCCGACCCGGCCGGCGGTCACCGGGTGCTGCCCGTCCGGGCCGAGCTGACCGGGCTGCTGCCCAACCGCGGTCTGCGGCGTGGCAGCACCGTGGCGGTCGGCGCCGGCCAGCCCCGGCGCAGCGGCGCCACCTCGCTGATCCTCGCGCTGCTCGCCGAGGCGTCCCGGGCCGGCTCGTGGTGCGCGGTGGTGGGCGTACCCACATTCGGGGCGGGCGCCGCGGCTGAGGCGGGCATCGCCCTGGACCGGCTGGCCCTGGTGCCCGACCCCGGCCCGGAGTGGCCCACGGTGGTCGCCGCGCTCATCGACGGGGTCGACGTGGTGGTCACCGCCGTGCCGGCCACCGTCTCCGCCTCGGTCGCCACCCGGCTGGCCGCCCGCGCCCGGCAGCGCGGAAGCGTGCTCGTCCCGTACGGGCGGTGGGACGGCGCGGACGTCACACTCCAGGTGGTCCGGGGCGTCTGGCAGGGGCTCGGCGCCGGTCGCGGGCGGCTGCGCCGCCGCGAGGTGACCGTCTCGGCCCGGGGCCGGGGCGCCGCCGCCCGTCCCAAGGAGATCAAGGTGTGGCTGCCCGGCGACGAGCTGACCCGGGTGATCCCCCGCTCGGCCGGGCTCGGCGTCCCGTCCGCCGCGCCGTCGCGCCGGCTGCGCGTGGTCGCCCCACCCGCCCGTGCGCTCGCCGCGGCCGGTCCGGCATGAGCGGCGAACCGCAGCGGACGCTGCTGCTCTGGTGCCCGGACTGGCCGGTCCTCGCCGCCGAGATCGTCGACGGGGTGCCCGCCACCGACCCGGTCGTGGTGCTGCACGCCAACCGGGTGATCGCCTGCTCCGAGCGGGCCCGCGCCGAGGGGATCCGGCGCGGGCTGCGCCGCCGCGAGGCGCAGGGGCGCTGCCCGCACCTCACGGTGGTCGACCACGACCCCGGCCGGGACGTGCGGGCGTTCGAGCCGGTGGTGGCCGCCGTGGAGGAGGTGGTCGCCGGCGTCGAGGTGATCCGGCCCGGCGCCTGCGCCACGGCGGCCCGGGGGCCGAGCCGCTACCTCGGCGGTGAGGAGGCGGCGGCCGAGCGGATCGTGGAGCACGTCGCGCAGAGCTGCGCGGTGGAGAGCCAGGCCGGCATCGCCGACGGGGTGTTCGCGGCCGGGCTGGCCGCCCGGGAGGGCCGGATCGTGACCCCCGGCGGCACCCGCGAGTTCCTGGCCGCCCGGCCGGTCGAGGCGCTCGGCCGGCCCGCGCTGGCCGACCTGCTGCGCCGGCTCGGCGTCCGCACCCTCGGCGAGTTCGCGGCGCTGCCGGCCGGGGACGTGCTGGCCCGGTTCGGTTTCGACGGGGCGCTGGCGCACCGGCTCGCCGGTGGCCGGGACGACCGCCCGCTGGCGGTCCGGCAGCCGCCCGCCGACCTGACCGTCACCGCCGACTACGACGAGCCGGTCGACCGGGTCGACGCCGCCGCGTTCGCCGCCCGCATGCTCGCCGAGCGGCTGCACGAGCGGCTGGCCGGGTACGGGCTGGCCTGCACCCGCCTCGGCATCGAGGCGGTCACCGCGCACGGCCAGGAACTGCACCGGGTCTGGCGGCACGACGGCCTGCTCACCGCCGCGGCCATCGCCGACCGGGTCCGCTGGCAGCTCGACGGCTGGCTCTCCGGCAGCAACGGCCGGGGCGGGACGCGTCCGGCCCGGCCCACCGCCGGGATCGTCCGGTTGCGACTGGTGCCGGACGGGGTGCTCGCCCAGGCGGGCCTGCAACCCGGGCTGTGGGGGGAGACCGGTGAGGAGCGGGAGCGGGCGCACCGGGCGCTGAGCCGGGTGCAGGGCATCCTCGGCCCCGAGGCGGTGGTCACCGCCGTGCTCGGCGGCGGGCGGTCCCCGGCCGACCAGGTGCGCCTGGTCCCGTGGGGCGACGAGCGGGCGCCCGCACGTCCCGGCCCGCCACCCCTGCCACCCGCCGCAGCGTCGCCGTCCCGGGCTCCGGTCCCGGCCGCGTCGCCGTCCCCGGCCGCGTCGCTCGTCCCGGGCGTCGGGGCCGCTCCGGGTGCCGCGTCCGCCTCGGTCGTCGTACCGGCTGGGGGTGGTGCCAGGCGACGGGCCGGCCGGGGCCGGGCGGTGGCCGAGCCGCCGTGGCCGGGGCGGATTCCGCCACCGTCGCCGGCCGTGGTGCTGCCCACCCCGTTGCCGGCCGACGTGCGCGACGCCGCCGGGGAGCCGGTCGTGGTGAGCGCCCGGCTGGCGGTCAGCGCGGCGCCGGCCCGGCTCACAGTCGGCGACGGCCGCCCGGCCGAGATCACCGGGTGGGCCGGCCCGTGGCCGGTGGACGAACGCTGGTGGGCGCCGGCCGAGGCGCGCCGCCGGGCCCGGTTCCAGGTGAGCCTGGCCGACGGCGCCGCCCTGCTGCTCGCGGTCGAGGGCGGGATGTGGCTGGTGGAGGCGATCTATGACTGAGCGCCGGGGGAGCGCGGGGTGAGCTTCCACAACCCGAAGATGCCCTGGTCGAAGCTGGAGCAGGTGCTCTCCGGCCGGGCCGGGGGCGAGCGGCACCTGCACGTGGTCGACCCGCTCGCTGTCGACGCCGACGGCGGCGACTCACCGGCCTGGAGCCGCAAGCGCCAGGAATACCGGCCGCCGGAACTGGCCCGCCCGGACGGCGTGGTGCCCTACGCGGAGCTGCACGCGCACTCCAACTTCAGCTTCCTCGACGGGGCCAGCCACCCGGAGGAACTGGCCGAGGAGGCGGCCCGGCTCGGGCTCACCGCGCTCGCCGTCACCGACCACGACGGCTTCTACGGCGTGGTGCGCTTCGCCGAGGCGGCCCGCGCGCTGCGGCTGCCGACGATCTTCGGCGCGGAGCTGTCCCTCGGGCTGCCCGGCCCGCAGAACGGCGAACCCGACCCGCTCGGCCGGCACCTGCTGGTGCTCGCGCACGGCCACGAGGGGTACGCGCGCCTGGCCGCCACCATCTCCCGGGCCCAGCTGCGCGGCGGGGAGAAGGGCCGCCCGGTCTACGGCGAGCTGGAGGAACTCGCCGCCGAGCTGCGCGACCACGTGCTGGTGCTCACCGGCTGCCGCAAGGGGCACGTGCCCACGGCGCTGCTCACCGAGGGCGTCGACGCGGCGGCCCGGGAACTGGACCGGCTCACCGCGCTGTTCGGCGCGGAGACGGTGGCGGTGGAGCTGACCGACCACGGCCATCCGGTCGACGCCGACCGCAACGACGCGCTCGCCGACCTGGCCGCCGCGGCCGGGCTGCCCACCGTCGCCACGAACAACGTGCACTACGCCACCCCGGGACGGCGTCGGCTGGCCACCACCGTGGCGGCGGTCCGGGCCCGGCGCAGCCTCGACGAGATCGACGGCTGGCTGCCCGCCGCGGCCACCGCCCACCTGCGCAGCGGCGCGGAGATGGCGGCGCGGTTCGCCGCGTACCCGGGCGCTGTGGCGCGGGCCGCCGAGTACGGCGCGGAACTCGCCTTCGACCTTCAGCTCGTGGCGCCGAGGCTGCCGGCGTACCCGGTGCCGCCCGGGCACACCGAGATGAGCTGGCTGCGCCGGCTGACCATGGACGGCGCCCGCGAGCGCTACGGCCCGCCCGAGGCGCACCCGGAGGCGTACGCGCAGCTCGAACACGAGCTGCGGATGATCGAAGACCTCGGTTTCCCCGGCTACTTCCTGGTGGTCTACGACATCGTCGCGTTCTGCCGCGCGCAGGACATCTACTGCCAGGGCCGGGGCTCGGCGGCCAACTCGGCGGTCTGCTACGCGCTGCGCATCACCAACGTGGACGCGGTCCGGCACCGGCTGCTGTTCGAACGCTTCCTCGCCCCGGAACGCGACGGCCCGCCCGACATCGACGTGGACATCGAGTCCGACCGCCGGGAGGAGGTGATCCAGCACGTCTACGCCCGCTACGGCCGGGAACACACCGCCCAGGTCGCCAACGTCATCTCGTACCGGCCCCGGTCGGCGGTGCGGGACGTGGCGAAGGCGTTCGGCTTCTCACCCGGCCAGCAGGACGCCTGGAGCAAGCAGATCGACAGGTGGGGCTCGGTCGCCGCGGTCGACGTGGCGGACATCCCCGAGCAGGTGGTCGCGTACGCCAACGAGCTGCAGACGTTCCCCCGGCACCTGGGCATCCACTCCGGCGGCATGGTGATCTGCGACCGGCCGGTGATCGAGGTGTGCCCGGTGGAGTGGGGCCGGATGCCCGGCCGCAGCGTGCTCCAGTGGGACAAGGACGACTGCGCCGCCGTGGGCCTGGTCAAGTTCGACCTGCTCGGTCTCGGCATGCTCTCGGCGCTGCACTACGGCTACGACCTGATCGGTTCCCGCCTCGACCTGGGCGACATGACGCTGGACGACCCCGAGGTCTACGACATGCTCTGCCGGGCCGACTCGGTGGGCGTGTTCCAGGTGGAGAGCCGCGCCCAGATGGCCACGCTGCCCCGGCTCAAGCCGCGCGAGTTCTACGACCTCGTGGTGGAGGTGGCGCTGATCCGGCCCGGCCCGATCCAGGGCGGGTCGGTGCACCCGTACATCAGGCGCAAGAACGGCCAGGAACCGGTCACGTACGCGCACCCGCTGATGCGCAACGCGCTGGAGAAGACGCTCGGCGTACCGCTGTTCCAGGAGCAGCTCATGCAGCTCGCCATCGACCTGGCCGGGTTCGACGCGGCCGGCGCCGACCAGTTGCGCCGGGCCATGGGGGCGAAGCGGTCGGTGGAGCGGATGGCGCAGATCGCCGACCGGCTCTACGCCGGGATGGCCGAGCGGGGCATCACCGGCGAACTGGCCGACGACGTCTACCGCAAGCTCACCGCGTTCGCCAGCTACGGCTTCCCGGAGAGCCACGCGATGAGCTTCGCCTACCTGGTGTACGCCAGCTCGTGGCTCAAGCGCTACCACCCCGGCCCGTTCCTGGCCGCGCTGCTGAACGCCCAGCCGATGGGCTTCTACTCGCCGCAGACGCTCGCCGACGACGCCCGCCGGCACGGCGTCGAGGTACGCCGGCCGGACATCAACGCCAGCGGCGCCAAGGCGGTGCTGGAGTCCACCCCGGAGACCCGGTGGGGAAGCGTGCCGGGCGAGCCGCCGCACGCCTGGGGACTGGGCGGCCCGGCGGTACGGCTCGGGCTGGGCAGCGTCCGTACCCTCGGCGAGGACGTGGCCGAGCGGATCGAGGCGGAACGCGCCGCGCACGGGCCGTACCGGGACATGCCGGACCTGGCCCGCCGCGTCGGTCTCACCGCCGCGCAGCTGGAGGCGCTGGCCACCGCCGACGCGTTCGCCTGTTTCGGGCTGACCCGGCGGCAGGCCCTCTGGGCCGCCGGCGCGGCGGCTCAGGACCGGCCCGGCCGGCTGCCCGGCACGGTGACCGGCGCGGACCCGCCCACCCTGCCCGGCATGGCCGCGGTGGACCGCCTGGTCGCCGACGTCTGGGCCACCGGCCTGTCCCCGGAGAGCCACCCGGCCCGGTTCATCCGGGACCGCCTCGACGAACTGGGCGCGGTGCCGATCGCCCGCCTCGGCCAGGTGCCACCCGGACAGCGGATCCGGGTCGGCGGGATCGTCACCCACCGGCAGCGCCCGGCGACCGCCGGCGGCGTCACGTTCCTCAACCTGGAGGACGAGACCGGGATGCTCAATGTCACTTGCTCCCCGGGGTTGTGGCAGAGATACCGTCGAGTCGCCCGCACCAGCGGAGCACTTGTGGTGCGGGGCCGGCTGCAGCGGCACGAGGGCGTCACGAACCTCACCGCGGACCGGCTGGACGCGATCGAGCCCCCCGTCACACCGGCATCCAGGGATTTCCGTTGATGGAGTGATCCACATTACGGTTTCTCCGAGCCGGAGGCGGGAGACTCCCGACGCGGGTGGGCAGAGTGGCCCACCCGGGGTATGGGGGATGAACCGATGACCTTTCACCGCACGAACGCCGGTGGCGTGGCGAACGCCCGACGGACCCGCCTCGGTGCCGACTGGGCGCCCACCCACGAGGCCGAGCCGCGGGAATACCAGGTGACCGACGGCCCGGTGGCCAACCACCAGCGTTCCCGCGCCGAGGACGACCCCGCCGGCGGCGGCGAGTCCTGAACCCGGGCCGGGGGTGACTAGGCTCGGCGCGTGGAGCAGATCCGAACCCTCACCCCCCGCACCGCCGCCATCTGGTCGGTGCTCCGGGCCGAGCTGGACCGGCGGGCCGGCGAACGACTCTCCGTGCTCGACGTCGGCGGCGGGACCGGCGGCTTCGCCGTCCCGCTCGCCGAGGCCGGTCACCGGGTCACAGTGGTCGACGCCAGCCCCGACGCGCTCGCCGCGCTGACCCGCCGGGCCGCCGAGGCCGGGGTCGCCGATCGGGTACGCGCGACGCAGGGCGACGCCGACGCGCTCACCGGACTCGTCGAGCCGGCCACCGTGGACCTGGTGCTCTGCCACTCCGTCCTCGAGGTGGTCGACGACCCGGAACCGGTGATGTCCGCGCTGGTCACCGCGTTGCGCCCGGATGGTGCGGCGAGTGTGCTGGTCGCCGGCCGGGCCGCCGCCGTGTTCGGCCGGGCGATGAACGGGCAACTGGACGCCGCCGCCGCGCTCGCCGCCGACCCGCACGGCACCACCGGCGGCCGGGACACGCTGCGCCGCCGCTACGACGCCGCCGACGCGAGCGCGCTGCTCACCGCCGCCGGCCTCGTCGTGGAGGAGATCCACGGGGTACGGGTGCTCGCCGACCTGCTCCCGGCCGCGGTGGCCGACGGCCAGCAGGCCGCACTGGTGGAGCTGGAGCGTGCCCTCGCCGCCCGGTCCCCGTACCGGGATCTCGCCGCCCAGTTGCACCTGTTCGCCCGCCGCCCGGCATGACCGGTCCGGCTCCCGATCCGACGCCCGGTCCGACGCCCGGTCCGACGCCCGGTCCGCTCGACCCGGTGGCGCCGCGCTACGACGGCGGCAGCCTGATCGACGTGCTGCCCAGCGCGCTGGCGCTGCTCGGCGTACCGGGCGCGACCGACCGGCTCGGCCTGGCCCCGCGCCTGGCCGGGGTACGCCGGATCGCGGTGCTGCTCGTCGACGGCCTCGGCTGGTACCAGATCCCCACCGCCGCCCCGTACGCCCCGACGCTCGCCGGCCTCGCCGCCACCGTCGGCCGGCCGCTCACCACCGGCTTCCCGTCCACCACCCCGACCAGCCTGGTCAGCCTCGGCACCGGCACCCGTTCGGGCGCGCACGGGGTGCTCGGCTTCACGGTCCGGGTGCCCGGCACCGATCGGGTGCTCAACCACGTCGACTGGACCGGCGACCCGGACCCGGCGAGCTGGCAGCCGGTGCCCACCTGGTACCAGCGGGCGCGCGCCGCCGGGGTCGCGGTGACTGTGGTCAGCCGTCCCGAGTTCGCCGGCAGCGGCCTGACGCTCGCCGCCAACCGGGGCGGCGACTACCGGGGTGCGGCAGGCGTCGACGCGCTCGCCGCCCGGATGCTGGCGGCGCTGGCCGCCGGGGACGGTCCCGCACTGGTCTCCGGCTACCACCCCGACCTGGACCGGCACGGGCACCTCAGCGGCGTCGACTCCGCGCCCTGGCGGACCGCCGCCGCCGAGGTGGACGTACTACTGGCCCGGCTCGTCGACGGGCTGCCGCCGGACGCCGCGCTGCTGGTCACCGCCGACCACGGCCAGCTCGACGTGCCCGCCGGGCACCGGATCGACCTGGACACCGACCCCCGGCTGCGCGGCGGGGTACGGGTGGTCGCCGGTGAGCCCCGGGTCCGCTACCTGCACGTCGAGCCGGGCGCCGAGGCCGACGTGGTGGCCGCCTGGACCGAGGTGCTGGGCCCGGCCGCGCAGGTGCTGACCCGGGCCGAGGCGGTGGCGACCGGCTGGTTCGGGCCGGTGCCCGAGGCACACCTGACCCGGATCGGCGACGTGGTGGTGGTCTGCCGGGACACGTACGCGGTGGTCGCCACCCGCTCCGAACCGCCGATGGCGTCGCGGCTGGTGGCGTACCATGGCGCGGACACCGCCGCCGAGATGACGGTCCCGCTGCTGGTGGTCCGGGGCTGATCCCGGTTCGTCCGTGCTGGTGCGCTGGTAGCCGCGGGTCCGGGTCGGCCCCGCCTCGTGCGGGGTCGGCGGGCGGTGGGGTTGTCGGACCGGCGGGCTAGCCTGCTGGCATGGGCCGCAGCCAGTCGTTGCCCCGAGGCGGTGACCCCCGCTTCGGGCCGGACGCCGACGACACCGGCTGCACCATCCTGCACGTCGACATGGACGCGTTCTACGCCTCCGTGGAGGTGCGCCGCCGCCCCGAGCTGCGCGGCCGGCCGGTGGTGGTGGGCGGCGTCGGCCCGCGCGGCGTGGTCAGCTCCGCCAGCTACGAGGCCCGGCGGTACGGCGTCCGCAGCGCGATGCCCACCGCCCGCGCCCGGGCGCTCTGCCCCGGCGCGGTCTACCTCCCGCCCGACTTCACCGCCTACACCGAGGCGTCGCGGGCGGTCATGCGGATCTTCCGGGACGTCACGCCGCTGGTCGAGCCGCTGTCTCTGGACGAGGCGTTCCTCGACGTGGCGGGCGCCCGACGGCTGTTCGGCCGGCCCGCCGACATCGCCGCGCTGATCCGCCGCCGGGTCGCCGAGGAACAGCGGCTGACCTGTTCGGTGGGCGTGGGGCCGAGCAAGTTCGTGGCGAAGCTCGGCTCCACCCGGGCCAAGCCCGACGGCCTGCTCGTGGTCCCGGCCGCGCAAGTGCTGGAGTTCCTGCACCCGCTGCCGGTGTCCGCGCTGTGGGGCGTGGGGGAGCGGTCCGCGGACGCGCTGCGCCGCCTCGGTCTGCGCACCGTACGCGACCTCGCCGAGGCACCGGCCGGCCTGCTGCGCCGGGCGGTGGGCGAGGCGTCCGCCGCCCACCTGCACGAGCTGGCCTGGGGGCGTGACCCGCGCGGGGTCACGCCCGAGCAGGTGGAGAAGTCGATCGGCGCGGAGGTCACGTTCGACACCGACGTGAGCGACCCGGACGAGATCCGGCGGTCCCTGCTCGCGCTCGCCGACAAGGCCGGCGCTCGGCTGCGGGCGGCCGGGCAGGTGGGCCGTACCGTGTCGCTCAAGGTCCGTTTCGCCGACTTCCGGACGATCAGCCGCTCCCGCACGCTCGCCGTGCCCACCGACACCGCCCGGGAGATGTTCGACACGGCCTGGGCGCTGTGGGGCGCGCTCGCCCCGGGCGAGCCGGTTCGGCTGGTCGGGGTCCGGATGGAAGGTCTCGCCCCCGCCGGGGAGACCCCTCAGCAGCTCACCCTGGGTGCGCCCGAGCGCGGCTGGCGCGAGGCGGAGGCGGCGGCCGATGCGGCGGCTGCCCGATTCGGGCGGTCCGTCATAGGTCCGGCCAGTCTTCTCGGCCGTCGTGATACACGACAAGTCGAAAAACCGACCCGGCCGTAGGTCGTCCCGCTTTCCGACGCGCGGGGGCCCTCGTAGACTTGCGGGTAAGCAGCCGGTTGGCTGCCACGGTCTGTCGGCCCGCCCGGGCCGACCAACGTGACCGGGGAGGAGTGCCGTGCCGCTCTCGGAGCACGAGCAGCGGCTGTTCGAGCAGATCGAGCGGTCGCTTGCCGAGGATCCCAAGTTCGCCTCGGCCGTGCGCGCCAGCGACCCGCGTTTCCACGCGCGGCGTCGCGTGCTCGTCGCTGCCGGCGTGGTCGTCGCTGGTCTGGCCCTGTTGATCTACGGTGCCGTGATCAAGATTCCCGCGGTGGCCGTGGCGGGTTTCGTCGTCATGCTGGGCTCGTTGGGCTACGCGGTGCAGTCGCACCGCCGATCCCAGTCGCCCGACCTGCACGTGGTCGGCGGCACAACGAGCCGGCGTCGTCCCCGTGGCCGCAGTGGTGGTGGTCGCCGGGGCTCCTTCCTCGACCGGATGGAGGACCGCTGGCGGCAGCGCCCGGAGGGCCACCGCTGACCGCGTCCCGCCCCTGACCCGGGGCGGGAAGCCGGCGGCGCCTCCGTAACAGGCCGGCAAGCGCCGCCGGGGCGTCTTGCTGCTGGTCGCCGGGCGCGGGGGAGAGCCCGCGTTCAGCCATGCCCGCGATCGATCCCACCGTCCCGCCACTCGCCGTCCGAACCGCCGCTCGGCGCGCCCCCGGCGGTCCGCCTCCTCTGCACACCGCCGGCGCTTCCGTCAGCACATGGTGCCCGGATCGCCCCGCACGTGAGCGTGTGCACCGCGCCCGGTTCGCGCCGCACGTGAGCGTGTGCACCGCGCCCGGGTCGCGGCAGGGCAGCTCACCCCCTCGTGCCCAAGCCTCAGCGCACGGCGAGCACCTCCCCGCCTCAGCGCACGGCGAGCACCTCCCCGCCTCAGCGCACGGCGAGCACCTCCCCGCCGCTCACCAGCAGGCGCACACCCGCCCTTCACCCGCGATCTTGCACTTTCGGCCAGAGCGGTGCCCAGAATGTCCCGTTCACCCGGGCACAAACTGCAAGATCGCCGAGGCGGGGCGGTGTGCCCAGCTCGCCTGATCAGCCCTGCTCGCTCGGCAGGCGGGATGCGCTTCCCGTATCCCGGGAGCCGCCGTAGATCTTGGAAGGAAAGCGCCCCTATGGGGGCCATTTCGTACCAAGATCTCGGGCGCATCCGGTCCAGAAGCGGTGATCAAGGAGTTTGTGTCTTCAGCAGGGCTGGATTTGGACACAAACTCCTTGATCAACGCCGTGGGGGTGGGCGGGGAG
>NZ_LEKG01000214.1:0-11487 GCF_001029515.1 Micromonospora sp. RV43
AGCGGAGGTGGCGGGCGGGGCGACGCCCGGGGGATCATGGTTGCACGGCGGGTCCGCATCCGGTGGACCCGTCCGACCCGGCGCGCCACGCTGGGCGGCCACGCCGACTTGCTGTGGTGCACGGGGCCGCTCGGCGCTACGGTGCCGTGGAGACGCCGAACACTCCAGACGAACGGGGATGGAACGATAAACCCCATGAGAGCCCGGGTACTCGTGGTCGATGACGACCCCGCCCTCGCCGAGATGCTCGGCATCGTGCTGCGCAGCGAGGGCTTCGTGCCGTCCTTCGTCGCGGACGGCGAACGGGCGCTGGCCGCGTTCCGCGACAACCGACCCGACATCGTCCTGCTCGACCTGATGCTGCCGGGCATGAGCGGCATCGACGTGGCCCGCGCCATCCGGGGCGAGTCCGGCGTGCCGATCGTGATGCTGACCGCCAAGAGCGACACAGTCGACGTGGTGCTCGGGCTGGAGTCCGGCGCCGACGACTACGTGGTCAAGCCGTTCAAGCCCAAGGAGCTGGTGGCCCGGATGCGGGCCCGGCTGCGCCGGGGCGAGGACGTGGCGCCGGAGATGCTGACCATCGGTCCGCCCGGCAACCAGATCACCATCGACGTGCCGGCCCACACGGTCAGCCGCGACGGCGAGGAGGTGAAGCTGACGCCGCTGGAGTTCGACCTGCTGGTCGCGCTCGCCCGCAAGCCGCGCCAGGTCTTCACCCGCGAGGTGCTGCTGGAGCAGGTCTGGGGCTACCGCCACGCGGCGGACACCCGCCTGGTCAACGTGCACGTCCAGCGGCTGCGCGCCAAGATCGAGCCGGATCCGGAGCGACCCGAAATCATCCTCACCGTGCGGGGCGTGGGCTACAAGGCAGGCACCGGATAGCCTGGTCAGCACTGTGGTGACCACCCCGCTGCCCGACCCGCCGACCGCCGCGTCCCGCCGGCTCCACGCCGTGCGGGCACTCTGGCTCGCCCTGACCGGCCGGGTCGCCCGGCTGGTGGCCGCGGTGCACCAGGCGTGGCGGCGGTCGCTCCAGGTCCGTGTGGTCACCATCACGCTGGTGGCGTCGAGTCTGCTGGTGGGCGGTTTCGCCTATCTGATCGCCGACAAGATCACGAGCATCCTGCTGGAGAACGCCGAGACCGACGTGCGGCTGCGGCTGAGCAACGGCAGCGAGTACGCGGCCAAGCAGTTCAACCTCTACAGCCAGCCGCAGGAGGCGCAGCTCCAGAACACCATCGACGGCACCGTGAACTACCTGGCCGGCGGGGACCCCACCCAGACCAGCGGCGTGGTGGTGGCGATCACCGCCGACAACTTCGCCGAGTTCATCGAGCCGCGTACCACGCCGGACGTGCCGGTGGGCGCGGTGATCGGCGACGAGCTGCGGGCCACAGTCGCCTCCGGCAAGGTCGCACACCAGATCCGTACCGGCTCGCTCGGCGGCGAGCGGACGAAATACCTGGTCTACGGCTCCCCGGTGCCCACCAAGTTCGGGCAGGTCGAGCTCTACTACCTCGTACCCCTGGCGCGGCAGGACGCGACGGCGGCCGACGCCCGGGCCACGGTGGTCGCCACCGGCGTCGCGCTGGTGCTGCTGCTCGGCCTGCTGGCCGCCCTTGTCACCCGCCTGGTGGTGACGCCGGTACGGGTGGCCGCGCGCACCGCACAGCGGCTCTCCGCCGGCCTGCTCGACCAGCGCATGGTGGTCTCCGGCGAGGACGACCTCGCCCTGCTGGCCGCCTCGTTCAACCAGATGGCGACGAACCTGCAACGGCAGATCCTCCGGCTGGAGGAGATGTCCCGGCTGCAACGCCGGTTCACCTCAGACGTCTCGCACGAGCTGCGGACACCGCTGACGACGGTACGGATGGCAGCCGACCTGATCTTCGCCGAGCGCGACGAGTTCGACCCGGCGGTGGCCCGCAGCGCCGAGCTGCTCCAGGCCGAGCTGGACCGGTTCGAGGAACTGCTCACCGACCTGCTGGAGATCAGCCGGTTCGACGCCGGCTTCGCGGTGCTGGACAGCGAGCCGACCGACCTGGTGCCGGTGGTGCACCGGGTGACCGAGCGGCTGGCCGGGCTGGCCGAGCGGGTCGGGGTGACCATCGAGCTGGACCTGCCGGACACTCCGGTGATCGCCGAGGTCGACCCGCGCCGCGTCGAGCGGGTGCTGCGCAACCTGGTCGGCAACGCGGTCGAGCACGGCGAGGCCAAGCCGGTACGGATCACCCTGGGCCAGGACCAGAGCGCGGTGGCGATCACCGTGCGGGACCACGGGGTCGGCCTCAAGCCGGGGGAGGAGAAGCTGGTGTTCAACCGCTTCTGGCGGGCCGACCCGTCGCGCGCCCGGCAGACCGGCGGCACCGGGCTGGGCCTGTCGATCAGCCTGGAGGACGCCCGCCTGCACGGCGGCTGGCTGGAGGCGTGGGGCGCGCCGGGGCAGGGCGCGCAGTTCCGCCTCACCCTGCCGGCCCGGGCCGGGGACCGGCTCACCACCTCCCCGCTGCGGCTGGTGCCGGCCGACGCCACGGTGCCGTTCGGCGGCCCCCGCGACGGCGGGCTGCCCGCCGTCGGGCCCGGCGGCGGCGTCGCGGCGCTGACCCCCGGACCGGCCGGCGGGGGCGACCACGCGGAGGCGCGGCCGTGAACCGCCGCGTCCTGGCCCTGCTGCTGACCGGCGCGCTGCTGCCGGCCGCGCTCGCCGGATGCGGCATCCCGGACCAGACGGACGTGCAGGTGGACGGCTCGGTGCCGGCCGCCGAGTCCGGGGCGCTCAACGGCAGCCCGGCCCGGCCGCCCGAGCCGGCCGACAGCAGCGAGCCGGTGCCCTTCATCGAGAACTACCTGCGGGCCGCCGCGGCAGGGGAGCGCGACCAGGCGTACGCCCGGGCCCGGAAGTTCCTCGCCGCGGAGGCCCGCGACCTGCTTCCCGGCAAGCCGCAGACCAGCGAGGTCGAACTGACAGTGGTGCGGCTGCGGGAGAAGCCGGAGAGCACGCCGCCCAACAACCAGGGCACCAGCACCGTGACGCTCAAGGTGCAGCAGGTGGGCGTGCTGCGCGCCGACGGCACGCTCGGCCCGCCGGTGGCGAGCGAGACGCAGTACGCCTTCGAGCTGCGCCGGGCCGAGCAGGCCGGTACCGGCCTGCTGATCACCGAGCTGCCGAACGTGCTGCTGGCCAGCGACTCGGCGATGCGCGAGTACTACCGTCCCCGCACCGTCTACTTCTGGAACACCGACCTGACCCGGCTGGTGCCGGACCAGCGCTACCTGCCCTCGTCGGCGCCGACCGAACGCCGGATCACCGAGGTGATGAAGTGGCTGGCCGACCGCCCGTCGGACTGGCTGGCGCCCGGCGTGACCGGGCTGCCCGACGGCACCCAGCTGATCAACAATGCGACCGGCGCCGACGGCCACTGGGAGATAAACCTGAACATGCCGGGCGCCAACGAGCAGCGGCTGACCCGGCTCGGCACCCAGCTGGCATGGTCGCTGTCGGACCTCGACGGCCAGGTCGACCTGAAGATCCAGAACCAGAAGCGGCTCACCGTCGACCTGCGGCGGGAGCGCGTCTCGACAGCCGCCTATCCACGCGGCGGCGATCCGATGCGGTTCGCCGTCTACGACGGCGCCGTCCGCCCCCTGGCGTTCGGCAACGAGTCGCGTGCCGCCGTTCCGCTGCCGCCCGCGGAGAACCGCAACGTGGTCTCCGCGTCGCTCGCCCGCGCCGACGACCAGGTGCTCGCCGCGCTCGTGGTGACCGGGTCGGACAACCGCAGGCGGCTCAAGGTGGGCACCGGTCCGGAACCGGTCGCGATGCTCAGCCCCGGCGACCGTACGTTCCGGGCGATGAGCCGTCCCACCTGGCTGCGGTCGCTGAACAAGGCCCGCCCGGCCGGTCTGGTGGCGGCGGACGGCCGGCTCTACCGGTTCGACGGCGCGGGCCGGATGAGCGAGATCCCGCTGTCCGTTCCCGGGCCGGTGACGGCTGTGGCCGGTTCCCTCGACGGCCACCGGATCGCACTGGCCTCCGGCGGTGCGGTCTTCGTCGCCGCGGTGAGCGTCGACGGTGGCGTGGTCAGCCTCGGACAGCCCCGCCGGGTGACCACGCTGCTCACCGGCGTGACGGTGGTGGACTGGGTGGCGGAGAACGAGCTGGCGCTCGCCGGCAACGAGGCGGACCGGCGTTCGGCGATCCACCAGCTCAGCGTCGATGGTGCCTGGGAGACCCCGCTGGCGGTGGAGATCGGCGCCCCGGTGACCCAGCTCGCCGGGTATCCGGGCGGCGGCGACCGCGGCCTGGCCGCGTTCTCGTTCATGTTCGAGACGGACGGCGCGGCCTGGCGGAACAACCCGTTCGACTACGTGAAGCGGGAGCAGGTGCTCGACGTTCCGTCGGGCAGCCGGGCGACCAACCCGACCGCGCCGTTCTTCCTCTACTGAGCCGTCCATGCGTGACCTGGGTGGGCTCTGGTCGGACCTGACCGACCTGGTGCTGCCCGCCGGGTGCGCGGGCTGCGGCGCGGGATCGGTACGGCTGCGGCACGGCTTCTGCCCCGGCTGCGCGCGGGAGCTGGAGTCGCTGCGTCCCGCACCTGCCCGGCCCGATCCGGCTCCGCCCGGCCTGCCGCCCTGCGTCGCGCTCGGCCCGTACGGCGGCGCGCTGCGCGAGGGTCTGCTGGCGTACAAGGAACGGGGCCGGCACGGGCTGGCCCGGCCGTTGGGCGCGCTGCTCGCCGAGGTGGTCGCGGTGGCGGCAGGGCAACCCGGCCCGGTCACGCTCGTGGCGGTGCCCGACACCGCTCGCGCCGCCCGGGCCCGCTACGGCGACCACCTCGACCGGCTCGTCCGGCCGGCGGCGGCCCGGTTACGCGCGGCCGGCTGGCCGGTACGCGTGCTGCGCCCGCTGCGGGCGCTGCCCCGGACCGACTCGGTGGCGCTGGACAGCGCCGGGCGGGCCGCCGCGGCCGAGGAGGCGTTCCGGTTGCGCCGTCCGTCGGCCGGCCACCGGCCGGGGGAGACCGTCGTGCTGCTCGACGACATCGTCACCACCGGCGCCACGCTGGCGGCGGTGAGCCGGATGTTGCACCGCGCGGGAATGACGCCAAAGGCCGCGGCCGTGCTCGCCGCAACGCAAAAGCGGCACCGTCGGTGACGCTTCGTGTATCCGTTTCACCCCATGGTGTATGAGCTGTTAAATTTCGCGACCGCCTTCGGCAACCAGGGGTGACGGTTGGCCGTACAGGAGTTAGCGTTTCGGTGTCGGGGGTAGTGAGGGTCAAACCTTCCCCCGGCACTGGAAGGAGGCGTAGCCGAACAACACCGGTCGACGCCGAGCGGGGCCCTCCCGGGTGCATCGACCGGATGATCCGGACCGAACGACCGTCCGAACAAGGGAGGTCACGTGGACATCGTGGTCAAGGGCCGTAACGTCGAAGTGCCGGACCATTACCGGGTGCACGTAGCCGAGAAGCTCGCGAAGATCGAACGCTACGACCAGAAGCTCATTCGCGTGGACGTCGAGTTGTTCCACGAGCGCAATCCACGCCAGGCGGACACCTGCCAGCGGGTGGAGATCACGTGCGTGACGCGCGGCCCGGTGATCCGGGCCGAGGCCTGCACGAACGACTTCTACAGCGCGCTCGACGCCGCCATCGCCAAGCTGGACACGCGATTCCGCCGCGCGGCGGACCGTCGCCGGGTACACCGCGGACGGCATGCGCCGATCTCCGTGGCCGCCGCGACCGCCGGCCTGCCGGTTGCCGACCTCGACGGGCCCGGACTGGCGGCGCTCGACGGCCACGGCACCGCCACAGCGGTCGCGGAACGCCCCGACGAGAGCGGCCACACCGAACCCGACGACCAGCCGTGGCACATCGCCCGGGCGAAGGTCCACCCCGCCGAACCGATGACCGTCGACGACGCGCTGTTCCAGATGGAACTGGTCGGCCACGACTTCTACCTGTTCCAGGACAAGGAGTCCGGCCGCCCGAGTGTGGTCTACCGGCGGCACGCGTACGACTACGGGATCATCCAGCTCGACACGTGACCCCTTGACCGGTGAGTACGGGCCCCCGTGCGGGGGCCCGTACTCAGTTCTCGTCGGTGGCCAGCCGGCCGTAGACCACCGAGTCGACACGGGCGCCGTCCGGGCCGGGCAGCCGGCCGCGCAACAGACCCTCCCGCCGGAAGCCGGCCCGTTCCAGCACCCGCTGCGAGGCGACGTTGTCCGGCCGCGTGCCGGCCCACAGCCGGGCCACCCCGATGCCGAACGCCCACCCCGCGACCAGCCGGACCGCTCGGGCCGCCAGCCCGCGCCCGCGCGCCTCGGGCAGCAGGCTGTAGCCGATCATGGCCTGCCCGGTGGCCGGCTCGTCGTAGAACAGCGCGCAGCCGCCGACGACAGCGCCGGTGACCGCGTCGACGATCGCCAGGTCGGCGGCCTCTCCGGCGAGCCAGCGGCTCGCCGCCAGCCGGCAACGGCGCGCGAGCGCCGCCCGCTCCGGCGCCACCGGCGGCACCCGGTTCGCCACCACCTCCGGCAGCGAGTGCAGCCGGTACAGCGCGTCCGTGTCCGCCGGCTCCACCGGGCGCAGCGTCACCACGCCGTCGGTGAGCCGGCCGTCCGGCAGGTCCGGCAGCAACCGGGCGAGCGGCCCGGGCGGGTCGTCGGCCAGCCGCACCCAGGCGATCAGATCCTGGCGTACGCCGTCGCCGTCCGCGCCCGCCGCCCGGCGTACGCCCTCGTGCCGGTAACCGCAGGCGAGCGCGATGCGCTGGCTCGCCACGTTCTCCGTGCGGGTGAGCAACTCCAACCGGGCCGCCCCGGCGGCGAACGCCCGTTCGGTCAGCAGCCGGGTGGCGGCGGTGGCCACGCCCCGGCCGCGCGCCGCCGCTCCCACCCAGTAACCGATCTCGTACGTCGCCCGCTCCGCGCTGAGCCGGGTCAGCCCGATGCTGCCGAGCAGCCGGTCGCTCGCCGGGTCGGCGATCGTGTACGCCGCACCGCCCGCCGCCCACGCCGCGGGCGCGCCCTCGGTGACCCACCAGCGGGCGGCGCCGGAGTCGTACGGGTCGGGCAGCAGGGGCATGAACCGGCGGATCTCCGGATCGGCGCACCCGGCCACCATCTCGGGCACGTCCGCGAGGTGGCACGGCCGCAGCCGTACGCCGTACCCCTCGATCGTCTCCGGCGTCACGCCAGGTCGCCCGGCAGCAGGCCGCCGATCCACACGTCCTGCCGCTCGCCGCGGTGCTGGACGCCGCCACGCAGCGTGCCCTCGACGGCGAAACCGGCCTTCTCGGCGGCCCGCCGCGAGGCGGTGTTGCCCACATTCGCCCGCCACTCGATCCGGGCCAGGCCGAGCGTGGTGAAACCCCAGGCGCACACCGCGGCGAGCGCGGCCGGCAGGTAGCCCCGGCCGCGGGCGTGCGGCGCGGTCATGTAGCCCACGTCGGCCACCAGCGGGTCGTTCGGCAGCAGGCGCAGGTCGATCGACGCGACGTAGCGGTCGTCCGGGTCGGCCACGGCGAACGTCACTGCCGTTCCCCGCGCCCAGGCCGGGCGCACCAGGTCGCGCAGGAAGCCCTCGGCGTGCTCCGGCCGGTACGGGTGCGGCACCGTGGTCCAGCGGATCGTCTGCTCGTCCTGGCAGGTGCGGGTCACCGCGGCCAGGTCGCGTTCCTCCAGCGCGCGCAGCCGCAGTTCGGTGTCGCCTGCGGTGGCGAACAGGACCGGCTGCGGCCGGCCGAAGACCGCCGCGCGGCGGGCCTGGAGCGTGTCCGGGCCGTAGGGGACCGGGTCGCCGGCGGCGGCGACCTCCCCGGGGAGCAGCGAGCCGATCCAGCCCTCGGGCCGGCCGCCGGGGCTGGGGTCGGCAAGCCGCAGCTCACCCTCGATCCGGAAGCCGGCGCGCAGCGCGACCAGCCGGGAGGCGTGGTTGCCGATCTCGGCCTGCCAGGTGAGCCGGCGCAGCTTGAGCGCGTCGAACGCCCAGCGGGCGAGCGCGCGGGTGGCGCGGACCGCGACGCCCCGGCCCCGGGCCCACGGCGCGGTCCAGTAGCCCACCTCGGCCGACTCCCGCGCGCGGTCGACGGAGACCAGGCCGAACGAGGCGAGCAGCTCACCGGTGCCGGCGTCGCAGACCGCGAAGAGCGCACCGGTGCCCTCGGCCCAGGCGGTGGCGCTGATCGTGGTGACGTACTCGCTCGCGTGCTCCGGAAGGTACGGGCGAGGTACGGTGGTCCAGCGCTGGATGTCCGGATCCTGGCAGGCACGGTGCACCGCGTCGGCGTCCTCCGCGCGCCACGGGCGCAGCAGCAGGCCGTCCTCGATGATCTCGACAGGCTCCATTCGAGCCATCGTGCCGGATCGTTCGCGCACGGCGTAACCCGATTAGCGGCCGGTGGCGCACGGTCGCGGCGTTATGTCGGGTTCCGGAGCCCGGACCGCCGCCACCAGTGACCATCGTCGCGTCGGAGCGCCTACGATGGTTCGAGACCGTCTAGGGGAGCGTTGATCCGTGTCGATTCTGGAAAAGTTCCTTCGCGCCGGCGAGGGCCGCATGGTGCGTCGGCTGAAGGCCATCGCTGCCGCCGTCAACTCGATCGAGGACGACTACGTCAACCTCAGCGACGACGAGCTGCGCGCCATGACCGACCAGTTCAAGGAGCGGCTCGAGGATGGCGAGACCCTCGACGACCTGCTGCCCGAGGCGTTCGCGGTGTGCCGGGAAGCCGCCTCGCGGGTGCTCGGCCAGCGCCCCTACGACGTCCAGGTGATGGGTGGCGCGGCGCTGCACTTCGGCAACATCGCCGAGATGAAGACGGGTGAGGGCAAGACGCTCACCTCGGTCATGCCGGTCTACCTGAACGCGCTCGCCGGCAAGGGCGTGCACGTGATCACGGTGAACGACTACCTGGCCGAGCGCGACGCCGCCTGGATGGGCCGCGTCCACGAGTTCCTCGGCCTGCAGGTCGGCGTGGTGCTGCCCAACCGGCCCGCCAGCGAGCACCGCGCGGCCTACGAGTGCGACATCACCTACGGCACCAACAACGAGTTCGGCTTCGACTACCTGCGCGACAACATGGCCTGGTCGAAGGACGAGCTGGTCCAGCGCGGCCACTTCTTCGCCGTGGTCGACGAGGTCGACTCGATCCTGATCGACGAGGCGCGTACCCCGCTGATCATCTCCGGTCCGGCCGAGCACTCCGCCCGGTGGTACCAGGAGTTCGCCGCCGTGGTGGCCCGGCTCCAGCCCGGCACCGACGGCGAGGGCGACTACGAGGTCGACTACGCCAAGCGCACCATCGCGATCACCGAGCGCGGCGTGGCCAAGGTGGAGGACCGCCTGGGCATCGACAACCTGTACGAGTCGGTGAACACCCCGCTGGTCGGCTACCTGAACAACGCGATCAAGGCCAAGGAGCTCTACAAGCGCGACAAGGACTACATCGTCAACGACGGTGAGGTCCTGATCGTCGACGAGTTCACCGGCCGCATCCTGCACGGCCGCCGCTACAACGAGGGCATGCACCAGGCGATCGAGGCCAAGGAGGGGGTGGAGATCAAGCAGGAGAACCAGACGCTCGCCACCATCACCCTCCAGAACTACTTCCGCCTCTACGAGAAGCTCTCCGGCATGACCGGTACCGCCCAGACCGAGGCGGGCGAGTTCAACAAGGTCTACAAGGTCGGCGTCGTGACCATCCCGACGCACCGGCCGATGGTCCGGCTCGACCGGCCCGACGTCATCTACAAGACCGAGAAGGCCAAGTTCAACGCCGTCGTCGAGGACATCGCCGAGCGGCACGTGCAGGGCCAGCCGGTGCTGGTCGGCACCGTCTCGGTGGAGAACTCCGAGATCCTGTCGCACATGCTGCGCCGCCGCGGCATCCCGCACTCGGTGCTGAACGCGAAGTTCCACGCCAAGGAGGCGGAGATCGTCGCGCAGGCCGGGCGCAAGGGCGCGGTCACCGTCGCCACCAACATGGCCGGCCGCGGTACGGACATCCTGCTCGGCGGCAACCCCGAGTTCCTCGCCGCGAACGAGCTGCGCCAGCGCGGGCTCGACCCGGTCGAGCAGCCGGAGGAGTACGCCAAGGCGATGGAGGAGATCCTCCCGACCTGGAAGCAGGCGTGCGACGTCGAGGCGGAGGAGGTCGCCGCCGCCGGTGGGCTCTACGTGCTGGGCACCGAGCGGCACGAGTCCCGCCGGATCGACAACCAGCTGCGCGGTCGCGCCGGCCGGCAGGGTGACCCGGGTGAGTCCCGCTTCTACCTGTCGCTCCAGGACGAGCTGATGAAGCGCTTCCGGGCCGGCGCGGTCGAGGCCGTGATGGACCGCTTCAACATCCCGGAGGACGTGCCCATCGAGTCGAAGATGGTCACCCGCCAGATCAGGAGCGCCCAGGCCCAGATCGAGGGCCAGAACGCCGAGATCCGCAAGAACGTCCTCAAGTACGACGAGGTGCTGAACAAGCAGCGCCAGGTGATCTACGCCGAGCGCCTCCGGGTGCTCAACGGCGAGGACCTGTCCGACCAGGTCCGCAACATGATCGACGACGTGGTGACCGCGTACGTGGTCGGCGCGACGAGCGACGGCTACGCCGAGGACTGGGACCTCGACCAGCTCTGGTCGAGCCTGAAGCAGCTCTACCCGGTGGGGATCACCGTCGAGGAACTGGAGGAGGAGGTCGGTTCCCGCTCGGGCATCGACCAGGACTTCCTGCTCGCCCGCCTGAAGGAGGACGCGCACGCCGCGTACGACAGGCGTGAGGAGAGCCTCGGCGAGGAGGCGGTGCGCCAGCTCGAGCGCATGGTCCTGCTCCAGGTGATCGACCGTAAGTGGCGCGAGCACCTCTACGAGATGGACTACCTCCAGGAGGGCATCAGCCTGCGGGCGTACGCCCAGCGCGACCCGGTCATCGAGTACCAGCGCGAGGGCTTCGACATGTTCGCCTCCATGATGGACGGCATCAAGGAGGAGACGGTCGGCTTCCTCTACAACCTGGACGTCCAGGTCGAGGAGGCGGAGCCGGAGGCCGAGGAGGTGCAGCTGCTGGAGAAGCCGGTGGAGATCCGGGCCAAGGGTCTCAACCGCGCGCCGCAGCAGCAGGGCCTGCAATACTCCGCGCCCGCCGTGGACGGCGAGGCCGGCCGAGGTGCCCCGGTGATCGAGCGGCCCGAGCAGCAGGCGCCGGCGCTCGGCATCGGCCAGCAGTCCTCGGAGCGCCCGGCCGCCTCCACGCCGCGCCGTGCTCCGGCCGGGGCGAGCGGCCAGGCTGTGGCCGCCAGCACCGCCCGGCGGGCCGCGCCCGGCCAGGTCGACGGTGGCGAGGGCCCGTCCCGTAACGCGCCCTGCCCGTGTGGCTCGGGCCGCAAGTACAAGCGCTGCCACGGCTCGCCCAACGGCGGCAACTGACCCCGAACACCCACGACGGGCCCCGGCCACCAAGGCCGGGGCCCGTCGTGGGTGTTCG
>NZ_LEKG01000215.1:0-11248 GCF_001029515.1 Micromonospora sp. RV43
ACGTGTGGCTGCGCGGGGGCTGGGCGATGGACTTCCACCTCGGCGAGGTGACCCGTCCGCATGTCGACGTCGACTGGTACTGCTGGCGGCGCGACGCCGAGACGCTGGCCGACCGGCTCGGCGCGCTCGGCTGGCGCCCCGACCCCCGGATGCCCGCCACGACGCAACTCGACCTGCTGCGCGACGACGTCGAGCTGAGCTTCGCGTACCTCGACCGGGACGCGGACGGCCGGGTCGTCGTCACCGCCGGCAAGGCGCCCACGGAGAGCTTCGCGGTCGGCGTACGCCAGGTGAAGCTGAACCGCGACGGCGACCGGCCGTTGCCGGTGACGCTCTGGTACCCGGCGGCGGGCGCGGCCGGTGGCGCGGTCGAACGTTCCGCCCCGGCGGCGGACGGGCGGTTCCCGGTGGTGCTGTTCAGCCACGGGCTCAGCGCCCGGCCGGAGGACTACCAGGCGCTGCTGACCCGCTGGGCGGCGGCCGGGTTCGTGGTCGCCGCGCCGCGTTTCCCGCACACCTCCCGGGGCACCGACGGCAACCCGCTGGACGTGCTCAACCAGCCGGCCGACGTGTCGTACGTGCTGACGCGCGTGCTCGCGCTCGGCGAGAAGGCGGGCGATCCGCTGCGCGGCCGGCTGGACCCGGAGCGGGTGGCCGCGACCGGGCACAGCGCCGGTGGCGTGACCACGATCGGGCTGTTCACCGCGGGCCGGGACGAGCGGCTGGACGCGGGCATCGTCTTCGCCGGCACCGCGCTCGGTGTGGGCACCGCGTTCGCCGGCGCCGCCGCGCCGCAGCTGTTCGTGCACGGCGAGGCCGACGAGGTGGTGTCGTACGCCGCCGGCAAGGCCGTGTACGACGTGGTGCCGTGGCCGAAGGCGATGCTCAGCCTGCCGAAGGGTGACCACGGCCGGGCGCTGCTCGGCGACGGCAAGGCGCTGGGCGTGGTCGCCGACACCACTGTCGAGTTCCTCCGCTGGACGCTCTACGGCGACCCGGCGGCGAAGAGGCGCCTCCCGGCCGACGCCGCCCGGGGCGGCCTGGCCACCCTCGACGACCGCCTGTAAGGAAGGGCCCCTTCTTAACGTCTCCGGTAGAGAAGGGGCCCCTTCTTAACACGCCGTCCGCGCCGCGCGCCGTCCGCGCCGTCCGCGTCAGGCGGTGTGGTCGACGACCACCTTGCCGAAGACCTCACCGGAGTGCAGCCGGGCGAACGCCTCGGAGATCTCGCTGAACGGCACCACCCGGTCGACCACCGGGCGCACCTCGTGCTCGGCGCAGAACGCGAGCAGCTCGGTCAGCTCGTCCGGGGTGCCCATCGAGGTGCCGAGGATCTCCAGTTGCATGGCGAAGACCCGGCGCAGGTTGATCTTCGGCTCGTGCCCGGAGGTGGCGCCGGAGACCACGATCCGGGCCGTCGGGGCGGCCGACTTCAGCGAGTGGTCGAAGGTGGCCGCGCCGACCGTCTCGATCACCACGTCGACCCGTTCCGGCAACCGCGCGCCGGGTTCCAGCGCGGTCGCGCCCAGCTCGGCGATCCGTTCCCGCTTGGCGGCGTCGCGGCTGGTCGCGTACACCCGCTTGCCGAGCGCGACGCCGAGCGCGACGGCCGCGGTGGCCACGCCACCGCCGGCGCCCTGGACCAGCACCGACTCGCCGTCGGCGACCCGGCCCTTGGTGGTCAGCATCCGCCACGCGGTGAGCCAGGCCGTGGGCAGGCACGCCGCGTCGGTGGCCGACAGGCCGTCGGGCAGCGGCAGCAGGTTCATCCGGGGTACGGCGACACGCTCGGCGAACGTGCCCTGGTAGTGCTCGGAGAGGATGGAGACCCCGCGCGGGTCACCGGGGGTGGGCACCACCGGGTAGATGACCACCTCGTTGCCGTCCGGGTCGGTGCCGACCGCGTCGCAGCCCAGGATCATCGGGAGCTGGCCGGCGGTCAGGCCCACGCCGCGCAGCGACCATAGGTCGTGGTGGTTGAGCGAGCTGGCCCGGACCTGCACGGTGACCCAGTCGTCCTGCGGGTGGGTCGGCTCGGGACGGTCGCCGACGGCGAGCGCGGCGAGCGGGTTGTCGGCGTCGAAGGCCGAGGCATAGGCAGCACGCATGATCGGCACGGTAACAAGCTGAGCAGCAGTTAAGAAGGGGCCCTTCCTCTACCGGAGGCGTTAGGAAGGGCCCCTTCCTTACATCTCAGCGGCGGGCGACCCCGTCGCGGCGGGCGGCCTCCGCGACCGCCTCGGCCACCGCCGGCGCGACTCGCGGGTCCAGCGGCGACGGCACGATCGCATCGGCGGTCAGCGACTCGGCCACCACGCCCGCGATGGCGTCGGCGGCGGCCACCTTCATCGAGTCGGTGATCCGGGTGGCCCCGGCGTCCAGCGCGCCCCGGAACACACCGGGGAACGCGAGCACGTTGTTGATCTGGTTCGGGTAGTCGCTGCGCCCGGTGGCGACCACCGCCACGTGCCGGGCGGCCACCTCGGGGTGCACCTCAGGGGTGGGGTTGGCCAGCGCGAACACGATGCCGCCGGGGGCCATGCCGGCCACCGCCGCCTCCGGGATCTGGCCGCCGGAGACGCCCACGAGCACGTCCGCGTCGCGCAGCGCCTCGGTGATGTCGCCCTGGCGGCCCTCGGCGTTGGTGAGCTCGGCCAGTTCGGCCTTGGTGCCGGTCAGCTCGCGGTGCCGGCCGATGATGCCGCGCGAGTCGCACACCACCACCCGGTCCGGGTCGACGCCGCCGGCGATCAGCATCTTGGTGACCGCCACCCCGGCCGCGCCCGCGCCGCTGACCGCCACCCGCAGGTCACCGAGCTTGCGGTTGAGCAGCGCCGCGGCGTTGCGCAGCGCGGCGAGCACCACGATCGCGGTGCCGTGCTGGTCGTCGTGGAAGACCGGGATGTCCAGCGCCTCGTCGAGCCGGCGCTCCACCTCGAAGCAGCGCGGGGCGCTGATGTCCTCCAGGTTGATCCCGCCGAACGAGGGCGCGAGCGCCTTGACCGTCGCCACGATCTCGTCCACGTCCTGGGTGTCCAGGCAGACCGGCACCGCGTCCACGCCGGCGAACTGCTTGAACAGCACCGCCTTGCCCTCCATCACGGGCAGCGCGGCGCGCGGGCCGATGTTGCCCAGACCGAGTACGGCGGAACCGTCGGTGACCACGGCGACGGTGTGCGACACCCAGGTGTAGGTGTCGACGAGCGCGGGGTCGGCGGCGATCGCCTCGCACACCCGGGCCACACCCGGGGTGTACGCGAGGGAGAGGTCCTCGCGGCTGGTCAGCGGCACTGTGGAGGCGACTGCCATCTTGCCGCCGACGTGCAGGCGGAAGACGGGATCGGCGGGGTCCGGGGTGGACGAAGACATGGTGACTCCAGGATCTGTCGAGCAGACGGACCGGCCGGCGTGGTCAGCGGTGGTCAGCGACCGGCGGCGCGGCGGTGCGGGGGTCACCCGGGCACTTTTCGAGCATAGTCACGCTTCGGCACCCAGTATGTGAGCGGGGTCATATCCGCTCCGGTCGTTACCGTCCCCTGACCCGTCCCGGACGCGGCCACCAGCGGGCCACCACCCGGCCCCGGACGTCGGCCACGCCGTACGCGCGGGAGTCGTCGGCGACGAACTCGTTGTCGCCGCGCAACCACCATCCGCCGTCGCGGGGTTCCACCGCCCGCTTGACGACGAGCAGGTCGGGACGGCTGCGGAACACCGCGACGACGACGTCGCCGGAGCGTACCGGCCGGCCTCTCGTGCGGACCAGCACCGCGTCGCCGTGACGCAGCGTCGGGGCCATGGACGGGCCGGTCACCAGCACCGGCACCAGCGGGCCGCGCAGGGCCGGAGGTTCACCGGTGGGCGCCATGTCACCTCCCAGCCCCGGAGGGCGTCTCCAGGAGTAATGTCGTCTTGGATCATCGCAAACAACCCATGGAGGACCCTGATGCGCCTTCCCCGCATCCTCACGCCCCGGGTGACGGCCAGCGCTCACTGCGACCTGCCCTGCGGCGTATACGACCCGGCCCAGGCCCGGATCGAGGCCGAGTCGGTCAAAATGATCTGCGAGAAGTACCAGGCCAACACCGACCCGGAGTTCCGCACCCGCGCCATCCTGATCAAGGAGCAGCGGGCGGAGCTGGTCAAGCACCACCTGTGGGTGCTCTGGACCGACTACTTCAAGGCGCCGCACTTCGAGAAGTACCCGCACCTGCACCAGCTGTTCAACGAGGCCACCAAGCTGGCCGGCGCGGCCGGCGCCAAGGGCGCCACCGACCCGGCCAAGGCCGACGAGCTGCTGTCGAAGATCGACGAGATCTCGAAGATCTTCTGGGAGACCAAGCAGGCGTGACGTCGCCCGACGGCACTCCGACGATCCGGCCGGTACGTCCCGAGGACGTACCGGCCGTCGTCGCCATGGTGCACGAACTCGCCGAGTACGAGCGCGCACCCGAGCAGTGCCACCTCACCACGGCACAGCTCGACGCGGCCCTGTTCGGCCCGTCCCCGGCGCTGTACGGCCACGTCGCCGTCGACGCCTCGGACCAGCCGGTCGGCTTCGCGCTCTGGTTCCTCAACTTCTCCACCTGGGCCGGCGTGCACGGCATCTACCTGGAGGACCTCTACGTCCGCCCGGACGCCCGGGGCACCGGCGCGGGCCGGATGCTGCTCGCCACGCTGGCCTCGATCTGCGTCGAGCGCGGCTACCAGCGCCTGGAGTGGTGGATGATCCACTGGAACCCGGCGGCCCGCTTCTACGCCGCGATCGGTGCCACGCCGATGGACGAGTGGACGCCGTACCGCCTGGCCGGGCCGGCGTTGCACGAGCTAGCGACGCACGCGACGGCCGCGCCCACGCGCCCCGCCCGCTGACCGGGTAGAGTCCCGCACCGGGGGGAGGAGCCGTGACTCAACTGACCGGGCACCCGACGACCGATGACGACGTCGTCCACCTCACCGTGCCCGCCGACGGTGGTTACCTCGGCGTGCTCCGCACCGCCACGGCCGGCCTCGCGGCCCGGCTCCAGTTCGCCCTCGACGAGATCGAGGATCTGCGCATCGCCGTCGACGAGGCGTGCGCCATGCTGCTCGCCATCGCCACCCGCGACGCCGAGCTGGAGTGCCGGTTCGCTGTGACCGAGGACGCGCTCACCGTCGAGGTGACGGTGCCGACGGTCCGGGGCGCCACGCTGCCGTCCGAGTCGTCGTTCGCCTGGAAGGTGCTGACCGCGCTGACCACCGGGGCGAACGCCCACGCATCAGGCGGCCGGGCCACCATCTCGCTGCTGACCCGCCGCGCCGGCGGCTTCTGACCGACGCGCGGCTTCTGACCGACGCGCGGCCACGGCCCGGCGGCGGCCACGGCCCGGCGGCGTCCAGACCCGGCTGCGCCCCAGGCCCGGCTGCGGTCCAGAACGGGCCGCGTCAAGACCGGGCGGCGCTCAGCCGGCCGGCTCGCCGAAACCCAGCGCGCGGTTGGTCGGACCGCTCACCAGCAGCCCGACCATGCCGATCCCGAGCGCCATCAGCGGTACCCCGAGCCAGCCCATGCCGCCCTCGATCATGAACCAGCCGACCGGCAGCAGCATGAGCTGGAGCACGATGGCCGGTGCGCGAGCCCCGGCACGGCGGCGGGACAGCGCGCCGCCGAGCGCCCAGAGCGCCACCGCGCCGCCGACGGCGAAGACGGTCACCAGCAGCGCCGAGGTCAGATCCGTCGTGTCGGCGGTGAGGTCGGACCAGATGAGCCACACCGCGATCAGCCCCAGCGCCACCGCCTGGGCACGTAGCAGGAGCACCGCGGCGCGCAGCGTGCCGGGGAGCGGGTCGGAGTCGATCGTCACGGGCGCCACGATACCGGTGGGTAGTCGCGGTACAGTGCCGCCCATGCGGGCCGTCCTGGTGGTCAATCCGAAGGCCACCACCACCAGCGAGCGCAGCCGGGACGTGCTGGTCCGGGCGTTGCGCAGTGAAGTCGACCTGTCGGTGCGCTACACCCGCCGACGGGGCCACGCCACGGACCTGGCCCGGGAGGCCGCCCAGGAGGGCGTCGACCTGGTCGTCACGCTCGGCGGTGACGGCACCGTCAACGAGGTGGTGAACGGCCTGATGGCGGCGGAGCCGCCGACGTTCCGTACCGGACAGACCTCGGCCGAGCGGCTGCCCGCGCTGGCCACCGTGCCGGGCGGTTCGACGAACGTGTTCGCCCGCGCGCTCGGGTTGCCCCGGGAGTGGCCGGACGGCACCAGCATGATCCTGGAAGGGCTGCGACTGGGCCGGTCCCGCACGATCGGGCTGGGCCGTGCGGACGACCGCTACTTCACGTTCTGCGCCGGCTTCGGGCTGGACGCGGCCGTCATCCGCCGGGTGGAGCAGGCCCGCAAGAAGGGGCGCGTCTCCACCCCGGCGCTCTACTTCCGTTCCACAGCGAGTCAGTACTTCGTCGGCTCGGACCGCCGCCACCCGTCGATCACGCTGGAGCGCCCGGGTGAGGCGCCCGCGACGGAGTTGGCCACGGCGATCATCCAGAACACCGCGCCGTGGACGTACCTGGGCGACCGCGAGATCAACCCGAACCCGGAGGCGTCGTTCGATCTCGGGCTCGACGTGCTCGCGTTGCGGCGGCTCCGGGTCGCCAGCACGGCCCGTACGGCGGTGCAGTTCTTCTCGAAGCAACCGGATCCGCACGGCAAGCAGGTGTTGCGGCTGCACGACGTGGCGGAGTTCACGCTGGTCTCGGACCGGCCGTTGCCGTTCCAGCTGGACGGGGACTACCTCGGCGAGCGGGAGAAAGTCCGATTCACATCCGTACCGGCCGCACTGAGAGTAATCTGCTAGGTCTCGGGTATCCCAGTCGGTTGACGCGGACCGCCCGCCGCGCGGGCGCGGTGGCCGCCACGCCGAGGAAGGGTGCCGGAAATGTCAGCAACGTCACGCAGACCGTACTACATTGATTATCGACTGTGGCACGCCGGGTAACCAGGGCTCTGGCAAACCCGGACAAATGGGTGGTGAGCCCGCTCACTGTTCGGAGTTTTTCCGAGCGTCACCCTTGACATCGCTGTAGTTCGTGAAAGTATTCACAAGCGAACTCGTGCTGCCGGGACATTGCCTGGATATGCTCGTTCGGTTGAGCTGTTCCAGCAGGTCCGGGTACCCCACAGCCTGCTCACGCTGCGCCGAATTGATGGATGCTGACCGTCACCATTCGGCAATGCGGACGCATATAGAAATAGCAACAACGAAGCGTTATCTGGCCACCCACTAAGAATGAGGAGTGTTGCCGCCATGGACTGGCGCCACGATTCGGTCTGCCGCGACGAGGACCCGGAGCTGTTCTTCCCGATCGGGACGTCCGGCCCGGCCCTCCTTCAGGTGGAGCAGGCGAAGGCCGTCTGCCGGCGCTGCCCCGTGACCGACCAGTGCCTGCAGTGGGCGCTGGAGTCCGGTCAGGACGCCGGCGTCTGGGGTGGGATGAGCGAAGAGGAGCGTCGCGCGGTGAAGCGCCGCGGCGGCCTCCGGGTGTTGCGCGCTCACTCCGCCTGACCCGTACACGCTGACCGCCCCGGCCGGGATTCCGGCCGGGGCGTTCTGCTGTCCCGGACCGGGTCAGCCCGTCACCGCCTCCACCCGCCGCCGGACCAGGTCCGCCAGCTCCGGCAGGTCGGTCAGGGGGTCCGCCACCGCCACCGCGCCGGCCGACCGGGCCGACGCGCGTACCCCGTCGTGGAACCGGCCCGGCGCCAGGAAGTAGGCGGCCACCGCGACCCGGCGGGCGCCCGCGGCGCGCAGTCGCGTGACCGCGCCGCCGACCTCCGGGGGCGCCGCCGAGGCGTACGAGACGCGGCAGGGCACTCCGAGCCCGGCGCCGAACGCCGCGGCGACCCGGCCCACCGAGGCGCGCGCCGCCGGATCCCGGGTACCGGCCGCCGCCAGCACCACCGCGTCCAGACCGCCCGGCCCGTCACCGGTCGCCTCCGCCAGACGGCGGCGCAGCCCGTCCAGCAGCCCGCCGTCCACCCCGCCGCCGGTCGGCCCCAGCACATCCGTCACCCGTACCTCGATGTCCGCGCCGGCCGCCGCGACCGCCGCCGGGATGTCCACCTTCCGGTGGTACGCGGCGGTCAACAGCAGCGGCACCAGGACCGCCCGGGAGTGACCGGCGTCGGCCAGCCCGCGCAGCACCTCGGCCGGCCCGGGATCGGTGTGGTCGAGCCAGCTCGGCAGCACCGGACGGCCGGGGCAGGTGTCCGCCACGGCCCGGGCCAGCGCCCGGGTCGCCTCCGCCGCACGCGGGTCACGGCTGCCGTGCGCCACCAGCACCACCGGCGGCCCGGCGCTCAGGTGTGCAGGCCGCACTCGGTCTTCTCGAACATCGCCCAGCGGCCGGCGCGCGGGTCCTCCCCCGCCTTCGTCCGCCGGGTGCACGGCCAGCAGCCGATCGAGCCGTAGCCGCGGGCGAACAGCTCGTTGACCGGGATGTCGTACCGGGCCACGTAGGCGTCCACCTCCCGCTGCGTCCAGGCCGCTATCGGGTTCACCTTGACCTTGCCGCGCCGCGCGTCGAAGCCCACCACCGGCGTGTTCGCCCGGGTCGGCGACTCGTCCCGGCGCAGCCCGGCGGCCCAGGCGTCGTACCCGGACAGCGCCCGCTCCAGCGGCTCCACCTTGCGCAGCTGGCAGCAGTCGTCCGGGGACCTGTTGAACAGGCGCGGACCGTACTGGCCGTCCTGCTGCCCCACAGTCATCCGCGGCCGGATCGAGCGCACCCGCACCGGCATCCGCCGGGCCACCTCGTCGCGGACCCGCAGCGTCTCCGGGAAGTGCAGCCCGGTGTCCAGGAACACCACGTCGACGCCGGGCGCGACCCGGGAGACCAGGTGCGCCACCACGCCGTCGGCCATCGAGCTGGTCACGCAGAACCGCTCGCCGAACGTCTCCACCGCCCACCGGGCGATTTCGATCGCCGGCGCGTCGGCCAGCTCCCGGCCGGCCTCCTCGGCCAGCGCGCGCAGCTCCTCCGGGTCGCGGCGCGTCGGCTCGGCCGCGCCGATCAGGCCGAGGCCGGCGGCGGAGACGAGGCCGCTCACCGGGTCACCGCCCGGCTCAGCAGGCCGGTGAACTTCACCGCGAAGACCCGCGCGCAGGCGTGGCACTCCCAGGCGCCGTGCCCGGCCTCGTGCGGTCGCAGGTCCTCCTCGCCGCAGTACGGGCAGTAGAGAGGCGCAGATCGGGCATCGCTCATCGGAGCTCCTCCTCGTCGACTCTGATCACCCAGTTGGCGAACGTCTCACCCTCGGTCCGGCCGGCCAGGTAGCGGCGGGCGAGCCGTTCCACGTACTCCGGAAGCTCCTCGGCGGTGGTCTTCAGACCGCGCAGCTTGCGGCCGAAGCCGGCGGTCTGCCCCTGCGCCATGCCGAGGCCGCCGCCGAGGTGCACCTGGAAGCCCTCGACCTGCCGGCCGTCCGGGCCGACCACGAGCTGGCCCTTGAGCCCGATGTCGGCGACCTGGGTGCGGGCGCAGGCGTTCGGGCAGCCGTTGAGGTGGATGGAGATGTCCGCGTCGAAGTCGCGCAGCCGCTCCTCCAGGCGGGCGACCAGCTCCTCACCGCGCCGCTTGGTCTCGACGATGGCGAGCTTGCAGAACTCGATGCCGGTGCAGGCCATCGTGCCGCGCCGCCAGGCCGACGGCCGGGCCTCCAGGCCGATCCCGCGCAGCGCCGCGACCAGCGAGTCGGTCCGCTCCGGCGCCACGTCCAGCACGAGCAGCTTCTGGTACGGCGTGAGCCGCACCCGGTCGCTGCCGTGCGCCTCGACCACGTCGGCGAGCTGGGCCAGCTGCGTGCCGGACACCCGGCCCACCACCGGGGCCGCGCCCACGTAGTTCGCGCCGTCACTCTGCCGGTGCACGCCGATGTGGTCGACCGGCTTCGCCGGCAGGTCGGCGGCCGGACCGTCGAGCAGCGTGCGGCCCAGGTACTCCTTCTCCAGCACCTCCCGGAAGCGCTCCACGCCCCAGTCGGCGACCAGGAACTTCAGCCGGGCCCGGTTGCGCAGCCGGCGGTAGCCGTAGTCGCGGAAGATGCCGACCACACCGGCCCACACGTCCGGTACCTCGTTCAGCGGCACCCAGACGCCGAGCCGCTTGGCGAGCATCGGGTTGGTGGAGAGCCCGCCGCCGACCCACACGTCGAACCCGGGCCCGTGCTCCGGGTGCTCCACGCCGAGGAACGCGATGTCGTTCGCCTCGTACGGCGTGTCGACCAGCCAGGAGATCGAGGTCTTGAACTTGCGGGGCAGGTTGGAGTACGCCTTGTCGCCGACGTACCGGCGGACGATCTCGTCGATCGCCGGCGTCGGGTCGAGCACCTCGTCACGGGCCACCCCGGCGACCGGGCTGCCCAGCACGATCCGGGGGCAGTCGCCGCACGCCTCGGTGGTCTGCAGGCCGACCGCCTCCAGCCGGCGCCAGATCTCCGGCATGTCCTCGACCCGGATCCAGTGGTACTGGATGTTCTGCCGGTCGGTGATGTCGGCGGTGTCCCGGGCGAACTCGCGGGAGATGTCCGCGATCACGCGGAGCTGGGCCAGGTTGAGCTGGCCACCGTCCACCCGGACCCGGAGCATGAAGAACTCGTCCTCCAGCTCGTGCGGCTCCAGCACCGCGGTACGCCCGCCGTCGATGCCGGCCTTGCGCTGGGTGTAGAGGCCCCACCAGCGGAACCGGCCGCGCAGGTCCTGCGGGTCGATCGAGGCGAAACCGTTGTGGGCGTAGATGTTCTCGATCCGGTCCCGCACGTTCAGCGGGTCGTCGTCCTTCTTGATCCGCTCGTTGGGGTTGAGCGGCTCACGGTGTCCGAGCGCCCACTGCCCCTCGCCGCGTGGCCGGCGGGGCGCACGGGCGGCAGGCGCCGGGGTGTCGGGACGGGTCGGGGTGCTGCTGACCGCCATCGCGGCGTCCTCCATGGTCTGCTGCGGTGCCTGGAGCGCGGACGCGGCGGCCGGCCCTGGAGAGGGCCGCGGACGGCGATGTCGATGACGGCCGGCGCGAGTACGCGCCCGAGACGGAAAGGTCGGGCGTCGTCAGTGGGCCGGACAGATCGCGCTGCGCACGCGGCCGTAATCGACGTGGCGACGAGCCACGAAGCGGCGGACGACAGCGGCGGTCATGTGCCTCATGCTGCCACACCACGCCCCGCACGACCACAGCTCCGCACTGTGATCCCACATCACGGGCCCACCACCCCCACAT
>NZ_LEKG01000216.1:0-11214 GCF_001029515.1 Micromonospora sp. RV43
CCACCGCCAGCACCCGGCCCAGGCCGTACCGCTGGTGGTTGACCCGGTCGCCCACCGCGACCTTCGGGGCCTGCTTCAGCTCGCTCGCGGTGGCCAGCCGGCTGGCGTCCACGCCCAGCCGCTTCGCCAGCTCGGTCGCCTTGGGCGTGCCGCCGGCGAAGCCGCCGCGGCCCAGCCGGTCCGCCCGGCCGCCGACGCCCCCGCCTCCGCCGCCCCACGAGGTGTACGACCCCTCGGTGCGCTCCCAGCGGACCAGCTCGGGCGGCAGCTCCTCCAGGAACCGCGACGGCGGGTTGTAGGCGGGCGCGCCCCAGGCCGACCGGGTCACCGCGCGGGACAGGTAGAGACGCTGGCGGGCCCGGGTGATGCCCACGTACGCCAGCCGCCGCTCCTCCTCCAGCTCGCGGGTGTCGCCGAGCGAGCGCAGGTGCGGGAAGACGCCGTCCTCCAGGCCGGTCAGGAAGACCACCGGGAACTCCAGGCCCTTGGCGGTGTGCAGCGTCATCAGCGTGACCACCCCTTGGTGGTCCGGGTCGTCAGAGGGGATCTGGTCGGCGTCGGCGACGAGCGCCACCTGCTCCAGGAAACCGGCGAGCGTGGCTCGCTCGTCGTCGGCGCCGAGCGCCTCGATCCGCTCGGTGTACTCCCGGGCGACGCTCACCAGTTCCTGGAGGTTGTCCACCCGGCCGGCGTCCTGTGGGTCGAGGCTCTCCTCCAGCTCGGCCAGGTAGCCGGAGCGGGTCAGCACCGCCTCCAGCACCTCCTCCGGGGTGCCGGTGCCGGCCAGCTCCCGCGCCGCGTCGAGCAACGCGACGAACTCGGCGATGCCGTTCGCCGCCCGGGTGGAGATGCCCGGCGCGTCCTTGGCCCGGCGCAACGCGGCGCCGAAGGAGATGCGGTCCCGGGCACTCAGCGCCTCCACGCACGCCTCGGCCCGCTCGCCGATGCCCCGGCGCGGGGTGTTGAGAACCCGGCGCAGGCTGACCGTGTCGTCGTCGTTGACCACGGCGCGCAGGTACGCGAGCGCGTCGCGGACCTCCTTGCGCTCGTAGAAGCGCACCCCGCCGACCACCTTGTAGGGCAGGCCGACCCGGATGAACACCTCCTCGAACACACGGGACATGGCGTTCGTGCGGTAGAACACCGCCACGTCGCCCGGGCGGGTCTCGCCGTCGTCGACCAGCCGGTCGATCTCCCGGGCCACCCAGTCGGCCTCGGCGTGCTCGGTGTCGGCGACGTACCCGACGATCTGCTCGCCGGACCCGGCGTCGCTCCACAGCCGCTTCGGCTTGCGAGAGGTGTTGCGGTCGATCACCGCGTTGGCGGCGTTGAGGATGGTCTGGGTCGAGCGGTAGTTCTGCTCCAGCAGGATCGTGCGGGCGTCGGTGAAGTCCCGCTCGAACTCCAGGATGTTGCGGATGGTCGCGCCGCGGAACGCGTAGATCGACTGGTCGGCGTCACCGACCACGCACAGCTCCGCCGGCGGGATCCCCTCGGTACCGGAGACCAGTTCCTTGATCAGCACGTACTGGGCGTGGTTGGTGTCCTGGTACTCGTCCACCAGCACGTGCCGGAACCGGCGCCGGTAGCTCTCCGCCACGTGCGGGTGCGACTGGAGCAGGTGCACAGTCGTCATGATCAGGTCGTCGAAGTCCAGCGCGTGCGCCTCGCGCAGCCGCCGCTGGTAGAGCGTGTACGCCTCGGCCAGCGCCCGCTCGTTCGGCCCCTTGGCCCGGCCGGCGAACTCCTCCGGGTCGACCAGCTCGTTCTTCAGGTTCGACACCTGGGCGGCCAGGCCCCGGGCCGGGTAGCGCTTCGGGTCCAGATCCAGCTCGCGGGCGACCATCTGCATCAACCGGCGCGAGTCGTCCGCGTCGTAGATCGAGAACGTCGACTTCAGGCCGGCGTGCTCGTGCTCGGCCCGCAGGATGCGTACGCAGGCGGAGTGGAACGTCGAGACCCACATGAGCCGGGCGCGCGGGCCGACCAGCGCGGCCACCCGCTCCTTCATCTCACCGGCGGCCTTGTTGGTGAACGTGATCGCGATGATCTCGCCGGGGTGCACGTCGCGGGCGGCGAGCAGGTAGGCGATCCGGTTGGTCAGCACCCGGGTCTTGCCGGACCCGGCGCCGGCCACGATCAGCAGCGGGGAGCCGGCGTGGGTCACCGCGTCCCGTTGGGGGCCGTTCAGGCCGTCGAGGAGGGCGGCCGGGTCCGACCCGGCGCCCCCGGGACGGCGCGGCGGGGTCGGCCGGGACTCCGGCGCGGGCGGGGACTCCGGCGCGGGCGGGGATGTGGGAATGTCGAAGAGAGGATGCATCGCAGCCCGAGTCTATGCCGCCGGGCGGACACTTCCCCGCCCGCGCCGCCGCCCGGCGCACACCGTCACGTCTCACCTGTTGGTGCGTCTTCTTGCGCGCCCGCCCGGGTGGTCGGCATACTCGACGACGTGTTCGATCAGCGCTTCTACTTTTACTACGGCACCGGGAGTCCGGCAGCCGTGGGTCGCGCCTGATCACAGACCTACGAAACGCCCCGGGCTCCCCGAGCCCGGGGCTTTTCCGTCCCGGGATCCGGGTACCGGGCCCGAGCCCCGAGAGGGACGACGATGATGACTGACGTGGTGGAGTCCAGCGGCAGCCTGGCGCGGCACGACCGGACGGCCGGCGGCGACCCGACCGGCGCCGCGGCGGCCCGGACCGGCACCGACGACGCGGCGGCGGCGGAACGGATCGGCGAGATCCGGCGGCGGATCGACGAGATCGACCGCACCCTCATCGCGCTCTGGCAGGAGCGGGCAGCGCTCTCCCAGGAGGTCGGCGCGACCCGGATGGCGTCCGGCGGCACCCGGCTGGTGCTCTCCCGCGAGCGGGAGATCCTGGAGCGGTTCCGGTCCGAACTCGGCGCCGACGGCACCCAGCTCGCGCTCCTGCTGCTGCGCGCCGGCCGCGGCCCGCTGTGACGGCCACGGAGGCGCTGTGACGGCCACGGAGACGACGAACCGCCTGCCGGCGTCGAGCTGACGCCGGCAGGCGGTCCGGAACGGATCAGGCCACCTCGTGGGTGACGACGATCTCCCGCTTCTCCGCGAAGTGGCAGGCGCTCGGGTGGTCCGAGCCCGGCCGGATCTGGAGCAGCGGCACCTCCTGGGCGCAGACGTCCTGCGCCTTCCAGCACCGGGTGCGGAACCGGCAGCCCGAGGGCGGGCTGACCGGCGAGGGCACGTCGCCCTGGAGCCGGATGATCGCCTTGCTCTCCCGCACGGTCGGGTCCGGCACCGGCACCGCCGACAGCAGTGCCTGGGTGTACGGGTGGGTCGGCCGCTCGTAGATCTCGTCCTCGGTGCCGATCTCCACCATCTTGCCCAGGTACATCACCGCGACCCGGTCGGAGAGGTGCCGCACCACGGACAGGTCGTGGGCGATGAAGACGTACGACAGCCCGAACTCGGCCTGGAGCTTCTCCAGCAGGTTCATCACCTGAGCCTGGATCGAGACGTCCAGGGCCGACACCGGCTCGTCGCAGACGATCACCTCGGGCCGCAGCGCCAGCGCCCGGGCGATGCCGATGCGCTGCCGCTGACCGCCGGAGAACTGGTGCGGGTACCGGTTGATGTGCTCCGGGTTGAGGCCGACCAGGTCGAGCAGCTCCTTGACCTTGTTGCGCCGGCTGCCGCGCGGGGCCACCTCGGGGTGGATCTCGAACGGCTCGCCGATCAGGTCACCCACCGTCATCCGGGGGTTCAGCGAGGTGTACGGGTCCTGCATCACCAGCTGGATCTGCCGGCGCAGCCGCCGCAGCGCGCCACCGGAGAGCTTGGAGATGTCCTGGCCCTTGTAGAGCACCTGGCCGCCGGTCGGCTTCTCCAGGTTCATCAGCACCCGGGCCAGCGTCGACTTGCCGCAGCCGGACTCGCCGACCACGCCGAGCGTCTCGCCGGCCTTGAGGTCGAAGGAGACGCCGTCGACCGCCTTGACCTGACCGATGGTCTTCTTGAACACCACGCCCCGGGTCACGGGGTAGTGCTTGACCAGGTCACGGACCTCGATGATGTTCTCAGTCACGGTTCACCAGTTCCTCGGCGAAGTGGCAGGCGCTGGCCCGGCCGTTGCCCAGTTGCAGCAGCGGCGGGACCTTCTCCCGGCACATCGGCTGCGCCATCGGGCAGCGCGGGTTGAACGCGCAGCCCGTCGGGATGTTCATCAGGTTCGGCGGAAGGCCCTTGATGGTCCGGAGCTCCTGCCCCTTCTCGTCCATCCGCGGGATCGAGTTGAGCAGGCCGAGCGTGTACGGGTGTGCCGGCTTGCGGTACAGGTCGTAGACGTCGGCTTCCTCGACGATCCGGCCGGCGTACATGACCGCGATCCGGTCCGCGACGTCGGCGACCACGCCGAGGTCGTGGGTGATCAGGATCATGCCCATCTGCCGTTCCCGCTGGAGCTCGCCGAGCAGGTCCATGATCTGGGCCTGCACTGTCACGTCGAGCGCGGTGGTCGGCTCGTCGGCGATCAGCACCTCGGGGTCCAGCGCCAGCGACATGGCGATCATGGCGCGCTGCCGCATACCGCCGGAGAACTGGTGCGGGTAGTTGCTGAACCGGCCCTTGGCGTTGGGGATCTTCACCTGGTCGAGCATCTCGATCGCGCGCTTCTTGGCGTCCGAGCGGCTCATGCCGCGGCGGATGCGGAACTGCTCGGCGATCTGGAAGCCGACTGTGAAAACCGGGTTGAGGGCCGAGAGCGAGTCCTGGAAGATCATGGCGATGCCCTCGCCCCGGATCCGCCGCCGCTGCTCGGGGGACATGGTGAGCATGTCCTTGCCGTGGAAGCGGACCTTGCCGCCGGTGACGAAGCCGGGCGGGGTGTCCAGGATGCCCATGATGGTCTGCGCGGTGACGCTCTTGCCGGAGCCGGACTCGCCGAGCACGGCGAGGGTCTCCCCCGCGTCGACGTGGTACGTGACTCCGTTGATGACCTTGGCGACGCCGTCCCGGGTGCGGAACTCCACCCGAAGGTCGTCGACCTCGAGCAGCCGACCCGAGGGGCGGCCGGATCCGTCGGCGCCCGGCGAGGACTGCTCGGACACGAGAATGTCGGACAACTCAGTTCCCCTAACGGAGCTTCGGGTCGAGGGCCTCGCGGACCGCCTCGCCGAGCATGACGAAGCTCAGCACGGCGGCGACGAGGAACGCGGAGGGGAAGAACAGCAGGTAGGGCGAGACCCGGATGTAGTTCTGCGCCTCGCTGATCATGATGCCCCAGGAGACGACCGGGCTCTTCAGGCCGATGCCCAGGAACGAGAGCGTGGCCTCCGCGCCGATGAACGAGCCGACCATGATCGTGCCGTAGACCAGCAGCGGGGCCAGGCAGTTCGGCAGCAGGTGCTTGAGGATGATCCGGCCGGTGCCGGCGCCGAGCGCGCGGGCCGCGACGATGTAGTCGGCCTCCTTGGTGGCGAGCACCGAGGAGCGCATCAGCCGCATCACGACCGGCCAGCTCAGCACGCTCAGGGACATGATGACCAGGCCCATGATCGTCCACTCGCCGTTGTCGGAGCCGGACCCGTTGAACGTGGTCAGGATGACGATCGAGCCGAGCACGAACGGCAGGCCGAAGAAGATGTCCGCGATGCGGGAGAGCAGCGCGTCCACCCAGCCGCCGCGGTAGCCGGCGATGATGCCCATCGTGCCGCCGACCAGCAGCGTCAGGAAGGTGGAGACCACAGCCACCACGATCGAGGCGCGGGCGCCGTAGATGACCCGGGCGTAGACGTCGCGGCCCTGCACGTCGTAGCCGAACCAGGCGGCCGACGACGGCTCGACCCGGCTGCGGTCCAGCGAGCCGTTCACCGCGTCGCCGGAGGTGAACAGCCACGGGAAGGCCGCCATCACGAGGAAGACCAGGATGATCGTCGCCGAGATCCAGAACAGCGGCTTGCGGCGCAGGTCGATCCAGGCGTCACCGAGCAGGCCACGCGGCTTGTTCTGCTTCGCGCTCTCCGGCAGGCCCGCGTTGGTGGGCGCGCCCGACCCCGCCTCGGTGGGCATGGTCGCGGGCGGCGTCGACACGATCGACGCGGTATTCGGGTCACTCATGCCCGTACCTCGCTGCGCTCGGCACGGGCGTGGTTGCCCGCGCAGACTGCTGGGACGTTTCGTACGCTGCGGCGGTCACTCATAGCGGATCCTCGGGTCGAGGGCGGCGTAGAGCAGGTCCACCACCAGGTTCATGATGAGATAGACGAGCACCAGCACCACAACGATGCCGACAACGGTAGCGCTCTCCTTGGTGACGATCGAGCGGAGCACCTGCCGGCCGATGCCGTTGATGCCGAAGATGCCCTCCGTCACGATCGCGCCACCCATCAGCGCGCCGAGGTCGGTGCCGAGCAGGGTGACCACCGGGATGAGCGAGTTGCGCAGCAGGTGCACGCCGACCACGCGGCGCATCGGGAGACCCTTGGCGATCGCGGTGCGGACGTAGTCGGCACGCCGGTTCTCGGCGATGCTCGTACGCGCCACCCGGGCGATGTACGCCATCGATGCGCTTCCGAGCACGAAGCCCGGCACGATCAGTTCGCTGAACCGCATCTCGTTGGACACGGTCGGGTTGATGATGCCCCACTTCACGCCGAGCAGCCACTGCAGCACGAAGCCGATGACGAAGACCGGGAGGGCGATCAGGAAGAGGGTGGAGACCAGGACCAGGTTGTCCAGGAAGCCGTTGCGCCGCAGGCCGGTCAGGATGCCGGCGCCGAGACCGATCACGGCCTCGATGGCGAGGGCGACCACCGCCAGCTTCAGGGTGTTCGGGTACGACGTGGCGATGATGTCGCTGATCTCGCGACCGCCGAACGTGATACCGAAGTCACCCTGCAGAAGGTTCTTCATGTAGCTGGCGTACTGCACCCAGATCGACTCGTCGAGGTTGTACTTCTCGGTCATCATGGCGCGGTAGTTCGGCGGGCAACCGCGGTCGCCGCACTTGCCGGCGAAGGGGTCACCGGGCACTGACCAGACGAGCCAGTAGATCAGGAACGTCGTACCGATGAACACCGGCACGAGTTGCAGCAGCCGTCTCAAGAGATAACGGCCCATGGGGTGGTCCTCCAGACAGGGAGCGCCGGGGCGGGCCGGCGCGGCGGCGACAACGTTTGCGAGGGGTTCGTTGTACACCCCCTCGCGGAACGGCCCCGGGCCGGGCTCACCGGTAGGCGAGCCCGACCCGGGGTCAGACCGTTCGGATCAGAGCTCGACCGAGGTGATGTCGAGCTCACCGACGTTGGTCAGCTCCAGCTTCTTGATCTTCTCCGAGTGGCCGGACTGCTGGCCACCGAAGTAGATCGGCATGGAGGGGACGTCCTGGTCGATCAGCTTGACGGCCTCAGCGAACTTCTTGTGGGCCTCCTCGAGGCTGGGGGCCGCGGAGGCCTCCTTGGCGAGGGCGTCCACCTGCGGGTTGCTGTACTTGCCGTCGTTCGAGGAACCACCGGTGACGTAGAGCGGGTTGATCCAGTTCTCGACGTCCGGGTAGTCCTGCTGCCAGCCGGCCCGGTAGGCACCGGTCATCTTGTAGGCGTTGATGTTGGCGCGGAAGACCGCGAAGGTCGGCACGCCGACGGCAACCGCGTCGATGCCCAGGTTGGTCTTGATCTGCTGGGCGACGGCCTCCATCCACTCCTTGTGGCTGGCGTCCGCGTTGTACGACAGGGTCAGCTTGCCCTGGAAGCCACCGGCCTCCTGGAGGAGCTGCTTGGCCTGGGCCACGTCGAACTTGCAGGCGGTGCAGTTGCCCGGCTCGGCGCCCGGGGTCAGCGGGTTGGCCCAGCTGTCGGCCGGCTTGCGGTTACCGAAGAAGATCTTGTCGGTGATCGACTGCCGGTCGATGGACAGCGAGATCGCCTTGCGCAGCTTCGGGTTCTGGAAGCGCTTGTCGTAGATCGGGAAGGCGATGATGCCCGTCGACGGGGTCGTCGAGGCCATGGCCCGCTCGGCCAGGTCGGTCTTCCACTTCTCACCGGCCAGCGCGGAGACCGGAACCTGCTGCTGGAAGTCCAGGTTGTTAGAAACCAGGTCGTTGTAGGCGGCAACGTCGTCCTGGTAGATCTTGACGGTGACGTCCTTGATCTTCATCTTGTCGCGCAGGCTGTAGTCGTCGAAGCGGGTCAGCTTGATCTCGACGTCGTCCTGCCAGGAGACGAGGCTCACCGGGCCGTTACCGATCGGCTTCTTGCCGAAGTCGGCCGGGGTGGACGAGAAGAACGCGTCCGGCAGCGGCATGAAGGCGCTGTAGCCCAGCTTGGTCGGGAACACGGCGGTCGGCGCGGAGAGCGTGACCTCGAAGTTCCAGTCGTCGACGACCTTCAGGCCGGACATCTCCTTGGCCTTCGGCTCCGGGGCCTTCTTCGGGCCGTCCGGGCCGTCCGGGTCCTCGGTGTAGACCTCGTCGAAGCCCTGGATGTCGGAGAAGAAGGAGGCGTTCTGCGCGCCGTTCGGGCCGTACGCAGCCCAGTTCCAGGCCTTGACGAAGCTCTCGGCCTTGACGGTGGTGCCGTCGTGGAACTTGGTGTTCTGCTTGATCTTGACCTTGAAGACCTTCGAGTCGCTCGTGTCGATCGACTCGGCGAGCAGGTTCTGCGGCGCCCCACCGTTGTTGGGGTACTCGACCAGACCGCTCCACATCCAGTCGATGATCGCGCCGCCACCGGTCTCGGTGGTGTTCGCCGGAACCAGGGGGTTCTCCGGCTGGGTGCCGTCGATGACGATCGCGCCGTCCTTGCTGGCGCCGGCGTCGCCACCGTCGTTGTTCCCGCTGGAGCAGCCGGACGCGACGAGCGCGAATGCCGCGCCCACCGCGAGCGCGCCGCTCGCCCGCTTCGAGACTCTCATTCCGAGGGGCCTCCTCTTTCTAACCTGGTTCCGTCGTGAGTTTCACGCACGTCTTTGGGGGTGACACCACCGGCGACCCGAACCGCAGGACGCCGGTTTACCGCAGAGGAATTCGGGACACCCCAGGGGTACCGATCCGCCGGGCGCCACACCCTGGACGAGACACCGCGCAGGGTCGGCGACCACGCAGCGGCGCGAAAGACGGCGTCACGTGGTCGGCAGGCCCGACGAGATGCCTCACACCGGGGGGTGAGGTGCTGCCACTGTGACACCAACCGGCCCTTTCCGTGAAGGTGCCGTTATCAAGCCGTTAGTTGGTCGCCACGTTGCCGATACTTGAGAAAAGATCACAAAGCGCACGGACGATAGGGCCCTGAACAGGCAAGACGGGCACAGACAGGTCGACGGACGTCCCTGCGACACGGGAGGCTGTGACGTTCACCGCGCCGGCGTCGGCCCCCTTCGCGGGCACCCGGCTGCCGGGTTTTTTGTCCGTCCGGATGATGCCATGCCGACCGAGCGGGCACCACCGGCACCCCCGGGGTACGAGGTCGCCGAGGCCCCGCCCCCGGGCGGGCGTCGGTTCCTAGACCAGCCGGCGGTCGGCGGCCCACCGGGACAGCTCGTACCGGTTCGACATCTGGAGCTTGCGCAACACGTTGGAGACGTGCGTCTCGACCGTCTTGATCGAGATGTACAGCTCCTTGGCGATCTCCTTGTACGCGTACCCCCGGGCGAGCAGCCGCAGCACCTCGCGCTCGCGGTTGGTGAGCTGGTCCAGCTCGGGGTCGGCCACCGGCGCGTCCGGCCGGGAGGCGAACGCGTCGAGCACGAACCCGGCCAGCCGCGGGCTGAACACCGCGTCGCCGTCGGCCACCCGCCGGATCGCGTCGGTCAGCTCCTCCGGCGAGATCGTCTTCGTGACGTACCCCCGCGCGCCGGCGCGGATCAGGCCGATCACGTCCTCGGCGGCGTCGGAGACGCTCAGCGCCAGGAACCGCACCTGCGGATGGGTACGCCGCATCGCCTCCAGCACCGCGCGGCCACCACCGTCGGGCATGTGCACGTCGAGCAGCACCACGTCCGGAGCGGTGGCGGCGATCCGGGTCACCGCCTCGGCCACCGAGCTGGCCTCACCGACCACCTCCACGCGCGTGCCCAGCTCGGCGCGGACGCCGGCCCGGAACATCGCGTGGTCGTCGACGAGGAACACCCGCAGCGGCCCGCTCGGCGCCGTACCCTCGACCGGTTCCTGCTCGGACATGTCACTTGTCCCTTTCCGCCGTGGAGCCGGAGCCGCTGATCGGCAGGATCAGCCGGACCTCGGTCCCTTCCCCCGGCTCGGACCGGATCTCCGCCCGGCCGCCGTGCCGCTTCATCCGTCCGATGATCGAGCCCCGGACGCCGTGCCGGTGATTCTCCACCGTATCCGGGTCGAAGCCCTTGCCCCGGTCCCGGACGAACACGCTCACCTGCTCCGGCTCCACCTCGGCGTACAGCGACACGGTCTGCACACCGGCATGGCGGGCCGCGTTGACCAGGGCCTCCCGGGCGGCGGCCACGATCGCGCCCACCCGCTCGTCGGTCTCCCGGTCGCCGACCACCACCACCTCGACGGTGATGGCGAACGTGTCCTCCACCTCGGCGGCGGCCTGCTCCAGGGCGGCCGCGAAGCGCTCGGTGGGCGAGGCGGCCGGCTTGTAGAGCCAGTTGCGCAGCGAGCGCTCCTGACCCCGGGCCAGCCGCTGCACCGTCTTGACGTCGCTGGCGTTGCGCTGGATCAGGGCCAGCGTGTGCAGGACCTGGTCGTGCACCATCGCGGCCAGTTCGGCGCGCTCCTGCTCACGGATGCGGCCCTCCCGCTCGGAGCGGAGCTGGTTCCAGGTGCGCCAGAGCACCGGCCCGGTGACCACACCCACGCCGGCCAGCCCGACCAGCGCGAAGATCACGCCGTTGAGCACCGCGTCGAAGTTCTGCGCCGGCGAGTAGACGGCCGCCACGCCGATGATGCCCACCGCGACGAGTACGCCGCCGCCGATGAAGCGCAGCACGAACGCGCGCCTGTCGCTCTCCTCCACCACCGCGCCCAGCCAGGGCACTGGCGAGTCACCCCACTGCCGGCGGCGCTCCGGGGCGGACTGGTGCCAGATGACGCCCGCGCCGACCGCGATGATCGCCACCAGCCAGCCGGCCGTGCCGGCCGCGCCCACCGAGTTGAACGCCACCACCTGGAGCAGCAGCACGCCGAGCCCGATCACCACGAACGGCAGCAGCTGGGCCAGGTCGCGGCGGGGCGGGCGTCATCTGGCACCAGTCCGCCCCGGAGC
>NZ_LEKG01000217.1:0-11151 GCF_001029515.1 Micromonospora sp. RV43
ACATCCGGGTGGGCGGGGTGCCGTACACGTCGTGCCGGGTGCCGGGCAAGGTGGTGATCAACCTGGACCGGTGGCGGACCTCGGCGCCGCACCTGGTCGACGCCGGGATGCCGCTGGACACGTACCGGCTCTACGTGGTCAACCACGAGGTGGGGCACCAGCTCGGGCACCGGCACGAGGGGTGCCCGGGTGCGGGCCGGGCGGCGCCGGTGATGCAGCAGCAGACGCTCTTCCTCAAGGGCTGCCGGCCGAACCCGTGGCCCTACGTGGGCGGGAAGCGGTACACCGGGCCGGCCCTCTGACCACCCGGTTTGTGAAGAACATTCGCGGCATAGGCGGCAAAAGCAGCTAAATGCCCGAATTGCATGGCACGCTGAGGTCATGACGTCGTCGTCCCCTTACGACAACCCTGCCGCGCCGCCGTCCGAGCGTCCCACCCTGCGCCGGATGCGACGGCGCCGCCGCCGCTCGGTGCTGCTGCTGGCGATGCTGCTCGCGGCCGTCGGCGGCGCGGTCGGCATCACCCGGCTGAACGCGCCGTCGCCCGGGCACGGTGGGACGTCGCTCGCCGCCGAACCGTCGCTGGCGCGCGGCGCCGAGGCCGACGTCCCGGCCCCGGCGCCGACCGGCTACCCCACCGCCGGGCCCGGCACGTTCGCGGTGGCCCAGGGCCGATCTCCGGTACGCGGACAGGAGGGCCCGCTGCGCCGCTACCGGGTCGAGGTCGAGCAGGACACGGGGCAGGACGCCGACGAGTTCGCCGCCACCGTGGACGCGGTACTGGGCGACCCGCGCAGCTGGATCGCGTCGGGGGACCTGCGGGTGCAGCGGGTGCCCGAGGCGGCCGCCGCAGACTTCACCGTCTACCTCGCCACCCCCGTCACCTCCGAGCGGATGTGCGCCGAGGGAGGCCTGCGCACCGACCGGTACACCTCCTGCCGGCTGCCCGGCCGGGTCGTGCTCAACCTGGCCCGGTGGATGACGGCGGTGCCCGACTACGGCGCCCCGCTGGAGGTCTACCGCACCTACGTGATCAACCACGAGGTCGGGCACGAGTTCGGCGAGCTGCACCAGGCCTGCCCCGAGCCCGGCGCCCCCGCCCCGGTGATGCAGCAGCAGACGTACGGGCTGGACGGCTGCCTGCCGAACGCCTGGCCGTACGTCGGCGGAATGCGGTACGAGGGCGAGCCCGCCGACGGCGTCTGAGTTATTCCCGGTCCCGCAGTTCGGGCCGAGTGTCCCTCATCATGGCCGATCCCCGTCCGGGCGAGCGACAATGGCGCGGTCACACCGCCGATCCCGGGGAGTCCACCGTGTCGTTGCCCCCGCTCGTCGAACCCGCCGCCGAGCTGACCGTAGACGAGATCCGCCGCTACTCGCGCCACCTGATCATCCCGGACGTCGGGGTGGAGGGGCAGAAGCGGCTGAAGAACGCCCGGGTGCTCTGTGTGGGCGCCGGTGGCCTCGGCTCGCCGGCGCTGCTCTACCTGGCCGCGGCCGGTGTCGGCACGCTCGGCATCATCGACTTCGACACCGTCGACGAGTCGAACCTCCAGCGCCAGGTCATCCACGGCGTCTCCGACGTGGGCCGGTCCAAGGCCGAGTCCGCCGCGGCGTCGATCCGCGAGATCAACCCGCTGGTCAACGTGGAGATCCACAACACCGCGCTGGACCGGGAGAACGTCCGGGACATCTTCTCCCGGTACGACCTGATCGTCGACGGCACCGACAACTTCGCCACCCGCTACATGGTCAACGACGCGGCGGTGCTGCTCGGCAAGCCGTACGTCTGGGGTTCGATCTACCGCTTCGACGGCCAGGCGTCGGTGTTCTGGGCCGAGCACGGCCCCTGCTACCGCTGCCTCTACCCGGAGCCCCCGCCGCCCGGCATGGTCCCCTCCTGCGCCGAGGGCGGCGTGCTCGGCGTGCTCTGCGCGTCGATCGGGTCGATCCAGGTCAACGAGGCGATCAAGCTGCTCGCGGGCATCGGTGAGCCGCTCGTCGGCCGGCTGATGGTCTACGACGCTCTGGAGATGAGCTACCGCAAGATCAAGGTTCGCAAGGACCCGAACTGCGTGCTCTGCGGCGAGAACCCGACCCTCACCGACCTGATGGAGGACTACGAGGACTTCTGCGGCGCCGTCTCCGACGAGGCGCAGGAGGCGGTGGTCGACTCGACCATCACCGCGCTGGAGCTGAAGGACTGGCAGGACTCGGGCAAGGACATCTTCCTGGTCGACGTGCGCGAGCCCGCCGAGTACGAGATCGTCCGCATCCCCGGCGCGACGCTCATCCCCAAGGGCGAGATCCTGTCCGGCGAGGCGCTGGCGAAGTTCCCGCAGGACCGGCAAATCGTGCTGCACTGCAAGTCCGGCGTCCGCTCCGCCGAGGCGCTGGCCGCGCTGAAGGCGGCCGGGTTCTCCGACGCGGTGCACCTCCAGGGCGGCGTGCTCTCCTGGGTCAAGCAGGTCGACCCGTCGCTGCCCGCGTACTGAGTCGTGTCGATGGGCCCGCCCGGCGCTCCGGGCGGGCCCGTCGTGCTTTCCGCGCCCCTGGCGTGGGCAAACGCCGGGTCGGGCAACCCTCCGGCGGATGCCCTCGACGACCGGTGGGCGGTACCGGCCCTGACCGAGCTGCCGAGGCGTAACCTCGGCCGCGCCAGTACCGTCAGTGCCGTGGTCGACTTGGACGCGGCGATCGGATTCGTCGTCGCTCACGGTGACGCGGTGGACCGCGCCCGTCTCTCCCGGCTGCGCTCCGGCGCTCCGGTGCCGCCCGACGTGCTCGACGCCGCCGAGGCCGGGCAGGCGCCGGGCGGCGGCTGGCCCGCGGTCCTCGACGGCGAGGTCGCCTCGATCGACGCGACCTGCTTCCGCCTGGCCGAGCTGGACGACCTCGGCGCGCTGGGCCGCCCGGCCGCCCGGCACGCGCTGGACTGGCTGGCCGCCCGGCAACTGCCCGACGGCGGCTGGGACGAGGACCCCTCGCTGGCCGGGCTCGCCCCCGAGTGGGCCACCCCCGGTGATCCCGAGGCCCGGCTCTACCAGACAGCCAACGCCGGGTTCTGGCTGACAGTGGCCGGGCTGGACGCGCGGGCCGCCGGTCCGCTCGATCACCGGGTCGGCGGCGCGTACGCCGGTGTGGTGCAGGCGGCGGCGCAGGCACTGGCCGCGCAACTCGCGCCGGACGGCAGCTGGCCGTCCTTCCTGCCCGCCGGCTGGCTCGCCGCCGCGGTGCTGCACCGCCAGCAGATGTACTACGAGTCGGCGCGCATCCAGGCGGTGCTGGCCGACCGGATCCCCCGGATGTCCCCGGCCGACGTGGCCTGGCTGGCCGCCACGCTGCGCCGGGTCGACGTGGGCGAGGAGCAGTGGCTGCTGGTCTCCGCGCGCAGGCGGCTCGCCGAGACGCAGCGCAGCGACGGCGGCTGGGACAGCGACGACGGCCACCAGTTCGACGTGCACACCACGCTGCGGGCGATCCGCGCGTGCCGCCCGAACACGCCCGAGGCCCCGACCTCCGGAGCGCCGTTCGTGGTGCCGCAGACCGCGGAGCTGCCCGCGCCACCCGCCGTCCGGCCCGGTGCCGCCCGCTGCTCCGGTGCCCCCGGGGCTGCCTCCGCTCGTCACACCGCCAACGGCGGACGGGGATCCACTCCAGATCGCCTAGCCCGGCCAGTTGATCAACACCAGTTCGGCGAGATGGTGGCATCGGAGGCACCATGATGCCCCCACCACCCCGTACTGGTGGCCGCCCAGAGGACCGGACCGATCAGCGCAGGTGACCGTCTCCGGTGACCACGTACTTGGTGCTGGTCAGCTCCGGCAGGCCCATCGGCCCGCGCGCGTGCAGCTTCTGCGTCGAGATGCCGATCTCCGCGCCGAAGCCGAACTCGCCGCCGTCGGTGAAGCGGGTGGACGCGTTGACCATGACCGCTGCCGAGTCCACCCGGGCCACGAACTCCCGGGCCGCCCGCTGCGAGTCGGTGACGATCGCCTCGGTGTGGCCGGTGCCGTACCGGCGGATGTGCGCGACCGCCGCGTCGAGCGAGTCGACCACTGCGACGGAGATGTCGGCGGAGAGGTACTCGGTGCCGAAGTCCTCCTCGGTGGCCGCGACCACGGCGTCGGAGTGGGCGGCAACAGCGGGCGTGCCGTGCACAGTCACCCCGGCGTCGGCGAACGCGGCCAGCACCGCCGGCAGGAACGCGTCCGCGACGTCGCGGTGCACCAGCAGCGACTCGGCGGTGTTGCAGGTGGACAGGCGCTGCGTCTTGGCGTTCAACGTGATCGCCAGGGCCTTGCCGAGGTCGGCGGCGGCGTCCACGTACACGTGGCAGTTGCCCACGCCGGTCTCGATCACCGGGACCGTCGACTCCTCGACCACGGCGCGGATCAGCGACGCGCCGCCGCGCGGGATCAGTACGTCGACCAGGCCGCGGGCGCGCATCAGCTCCTTCACCGAGTCGCGGGTGCTGGAGTCGAGCAGCTGCACCGCGTCCGCCGGCAGCCCGGCGCCGGAGACCGCGTCGCGCAGCACCGCGACCAGCGCCGCGTTGGAGTGCGCGGCCGACGAGGAGCCGCGCAGCAGCGCCGCGTTGCCGGACTTCAGGCAGATCCCGGCGGCGTCGACAGTCACGTTGGGCCGGCCCTCGTAGACGATGCCGACCACCCCGAACGGCACCCGCACCTGCCGCAGTTCCAGCCCGTTCGGCAGGGTCGAGCCGCGTACCACCTCGCCCACCGGGTCGGGCAGCGCGGCCATCTGGCGCAGCGCGTCGGCGATGGCCGCCACCCGGCCCTCGTCGAGCGCGAGGCGGTCCAGCACGGCCGCCGACAGCCCGGCCTCGCGCCCTGCCGCCAGGTCCGCCGCGTTCGCCGTCAGGATCTCCGGGGTACGCGTCACGAGCGCGTCGGCCATCGCGTGCAGCGCGGCGTCCTTGACGGTACGGGTGGCCGTGGCCAGGGCTTCCGCCGCGTCCCGGGCTCGCCGGGCCTGCTCGACGACGCTCATCGTGCGTACTCCTTCAGACGGGGTTCAAGGAGGGGCCCCTTCTTAACAGACGTCTGTTAAGAAGGGCCCCTTCCTTACAGCAGGACCAGGTCGTCGCGGTGGACGACCTCGCGTTCGTACGCCGGGCCGAGCGCCGCGGCGAGTTCGGAGGTGGAACGGCCGAGCAGCCCCGGCAGCTCCACCGCGTCGTAGTTGACCAGCCCTCGGGCCACCGGCGCGCCGGCGGTGTCGACCAGGTCCACCGGGTCGCCCGCGGTGAACGCGCCGTCGACGGCGGTGATGCCGGCGGGCAGCAGCGATTTGCGGCGGCCGACCACCGCCTGCACCGCGCCCGGGTCGAGGTGCAGGCGGCCGCGGGGGGCGGTGGCGTGCGCCAGCCAGAACAGACGGGCGGCGGGGCGGCGGCTGCTCGGGTGGAAGTACGTGCCGACCGGCTCCCCGGCCAGGGCCGGTGCGGCCAGCGGCGCGGCGGTCAGCACCACCGGGATGCCGAAGCCGGTGGCGATCCGGGCCGCCTCGACCTTCGTCACCATGCCGCCGGTGCCCACCCCGGCCCGGCCGGCCGGCCGGGCCGGGGTGGGCACCGGCGGCATGGTGACGAAGGTCGAGGCGGCCCGGATCGCCACCGGCTTCGGCATCCCGGTGGTGCTGACCGCCGCGCCGCTGGCCGCACCGGCCCTGGCCGGGGAGCCGGTCGGCACGTACTTCCACCCGAGCAGCCGCCGCCCCGCCGCCCGTCTGTTCTGGCTGGCGCACGCCACCGCCCCCCGCGGCCGCCTGCACCTCGACCCGGGCGCGGTGCAGGCGGTGGTCGGCCGCCGCAAATCGCTGCTGCCCGCCGGCATCACCGCCGTCGACGGCGCGTTCACCGCGGGCGACCCGGTGGACCTGGTCGACACCGCCGGCGCGCCGGTGGCCCGAGGGCTGGTCAACTACGACGCGGTGGAGCTGCCGGGGCTGCTCGGCCGTTCCACCTCCGAACTCGCCGCGGCGCTCGGCCCGGCGTACGAACGCGAGGTCGTCCACCGCGACGACCTGGTCCTGCTGTAAGGAAGGGGCCCTTCTTAACAGACGTCTGTTAAGAAGGGGCCCCTCCTTGAACCCCGTCTGAAGGAGTACGCACGATGAGCGTCGTCGAGCAGGCCCGGCGAGCCCGGGACGCGGCGGAAGCCCTGGCCACGGCCACCCGTACCGTCAAGGACGCCGCGCTGCACGCGATGGCCGACGCGCTCGTGACGCGTACCCCGGAGATCCTGACGGCGAACGCGGCGGACCTGGCGGCAGGGCGCGAGGCCGGGCTGTCGGCGGCCGTGCTGGACCGCCTCGCGCTCGACGAGGGCCGGGTGGCGGCCATCGCCGACGCGCTGCGCCAGATGGCCGCGCTGCCCGACCCGGTGGGCGAGGTGGTACGCGGCTCGACCCTGCCGAACGGGCTGGAACTGCGGCAGGTGCGGGTGCCGTTCGGGGTGGTCGGCATCGTCTACGAGGGCCGGCCCAACGTGACTGTCGACGCCGCCGGGATCTGCCTGAAGTCCGGCAACGCGGCGCTGCTGCGCGGCTCCTCGTCGGCCGCGCACTCCAACGCGGCGCTGGTCGCGGTGCTGCGCGACGCGGTCTCCGGCGCCGGGCTGCCGGCGGACGCGGTGCAGCTGCTCGACTCCAGCACCCGCGACTCGGTGAAGGAGCTGATGCGCGCCCGCGGCCTGGTCGACGTACTGATCCCGCGCGGCGGCGCGTCGCTGATCCGCGCCGTGGTCGAGGAGTCGACGGTCCCGGTGATCGAGACCGGCGTGGGCAACTGCCACGTGTACGTGGACGCCGCCGCCGACCTCGGCAAGGCCCTGGCGATCACGTTGAACGCCAAGACGCAGCGCCTGTCCACCTGCAACACCGCCGAGTCGCTGCTGGTGCACCGCGACGTCGCGGACGCGTTCCTGCCGGCGGTGCTGGCCGCGTTCGCCGACGCCGGGGTGACTGTGCACGGCACGCCCGCTGTTGCCGCCCACTCCGACGCCGTGGTCGCGGCCACCGAGGAGGACTTCGGCACCGAGTACCTCTCCGCCGACATCTCCGTCGCAGTGGTCGACTCGCTCGACGCGGCGGTCGCGCACATCCGCCGGTACGGCACCGGCCACACCGAGGCGATCGTCACCGACTCGCAGCGGGCGGCCCGGGAGTTCGTGGCCCGGGTGGACTCGGCAGCGGTCATGGTCAACGCGTCCACCCGCTTCACCGACGGCGGCGAGTTCGGCTTCGGCGCGGAGATCGGCATCTCGACGCAGAAGCTGCACGCGCGCGGGCCGATGGGCCTGCCGGAGCTGACCAGCACCAAGTACGTGGTCACCGGAGACGGTCACCTGCGCTGATCGGTCCGGTCCTCTGGGCGGCCACCAGTACGGGGTGGTGGGGGCATCATGGTGCCTCCGATGCCACCATCTCGCCGAACTGGTGTTGATCAACTGGCCGGGCTAGGCGATCTGGAGTGGATCCCCGTCCGCCGTTGGCGGTGTGACGAGCGGAGGCAGCCCCGGGGGCACCGGAGCAGCGGGCGGCACCGGGCCGGACGGCGGGTGGCGCGGGCAGCTCCGCGGTCTGCGGCACCACGAACGGCGCTCCGGAGGTCGGGGCCTCGGGCGTGTTCGGGCGGCACGCGCGGATCGCCCGCAGCGTGGTGTGCACGTCGAACTGGTGGCCGTCGTCGCTGTCCCAGCCGCCGTCGCTGCGCTGCGTCTCGGCGAGCCGCCTGCGCGCGGAGACCAGCAGCCACTGCTCCTCGCCCACGTCGACCCGGCGCAGCGTGGCGGCCAGCCAGGCCACGTCGGCCGGGGACATCCGGGGGATCCGGTCGGCCAGCACCGCCTGGATGCGCGCCGACTCGTAGTACATCTGCTGGCGGTGCAGCACCGCGGCGGCGAGCCAGCCGGCGGGCAGGAAGGACGGCCAGCTGCCGTCCGGCGCGAGTTGCGCGGCCAGTGCCTGCGCCGCCGCCTGCACCACACCGGCGTACGCGCCGCCGACCCGGTGATCGAGCGGACCGGCGGCCCGCGCGTCCAGCCCGGCCACTGTCAGCCAGAACCCGGCGTTGGCTGTCTGGTAGAGCCGGGCCTCGGGATCACCGGGGGTGGCCCACTCGGGGGCGAGCCCGGCCAGCGAGGGGTCCTCGTCCCAGCCGCCGTCGGGCAGTTGCCGGGCGGCCAGCCAGTCCAGCGCGTGCCGGGCGGCCGGGCGGCCCAGCGCGCCGAGGTCGTCCAGCTCGGCCAGGCGGAAGCAGGTCGCGTCGATCGAGGCGACCTCGCCGTCGAGGACCGCGGGCCAGCCGCCGCCCGGCGCCTGCCCGGCCTCGGCGGCGTCGAGCACGTCGGGCGGCACCGGAGCGCCGGAGCGCAGCCGGGAGAGACGGGCGCGGTCCACCGCGTCACCGTGAGCGACGACGAATCCGATCGCCGCGTCCAAGTCGACCACGGCACTGACGGTACTGGCGCGGCCGAGGTTACGCCTCGGCAGCTCGGTCAGGGCCGGTACCGCCCACCGGTCGTCGAGGGCATCCGCCGGAGGGTTGCCCGACCCGGCGTTTGCCCACGCCAGGGGCGCGGAAAGCACGACGGGCCCGCCCGGAGCGCCGGGCGGGCCCATCGACACGACTCAGTACGCGGGCAGCGACGGGTCGACCTGCTTGACCCAGGAGAGCACGCCGCCCTGGAGGTGCACCGCGTCGGAGAACCCGGCCGCCTTCAGCGCGGCCAGCGCCTCGGCGGAGCGGACGCCGGACTTGCAGTGCAGCACGATTTGCCGGTCCTGCGGGAACTTCGCCAGCGCCTCGCCGGACAGGATCTCGCCCTTGGGGATGAGCGTCGCGCCGGGGATGCGGACGATCTCGTACTCGGCGGGCTCGCGCACGTCGACCAGGAAGATGTCCTTGCCCGAGTCCTGCCAGTCCTTCAGCTCCAGCGCGGTGATGGTCGAGTCGACCACCGCCTCCTGCGCCTCGTCGGAGACGGCGCCGCAGAAGTCCTCGTAGTCCTCCATCAGGTCGGTGAGGGTCGGGTTCTCGCCGCAGAGCACGCAGTTCGGGTCCTTGCGAACCTTGATCTTGCGGTAGCTCATCTCCAGAGCGTCGTAGACCATCAGCCGGCCGACGAGCGGCTCACCGATGCCCGCGAGCAGCTTGATCGCCTCGTTGACCTGGATCGACCCGATCGACGCGCAGAGCACGCCGAGCACGCCGCCCTCGGCGCAGGAGGGGACCATGCCGGGCGGCGGGGGCTCCGGGTAGAGGCAGCGGTAGCAGGGGCCGTGCTCGGCCCAGAACACCGACGCCTGGCCGTCGAAGCGGTAGATCGAACCCCAGACGTACGGCTTGCCGAGCAGCACCGCCGCGTCGTTGACCATGTAGCGGGTGGCGAAGTTGTCGGTGCCGTCGACGATCAGGTCGTACCGGGAGAAGATGTCCCGGACGTTCTCCCGGTCCAGCGCGGTGTTGTGGATCTCCACGTTGACCAGCGGGTTGATCTCGCGGATCGACGCCGCGGCGGACTCGGCCTTGGACCGGCCCACGTCGGAGACGCCGTGGATGACCTGGCGCTGGAGGTTCGACTCGTCGACGGTGTCGAAGTCGATGATGCCGAGCGTGCCGACACCGGCCGCGGCCAGGTAGAGCAGCGCCGGCGAGCCGAGGCCACCGGCGCCCACACAGAGCACCCGGGCGTTCTTCAGCCGCTTCTGCCCCTCCACCCCGACGTCCGGGATGATCAGGTGGCGCGAGTAGCGGCGGATCTCGTCTACGGTCAGCTCGGCGGCGGGTTCGACGAGCGGGGGCAACGACACGGTGGACTCCCCGGGATCGGCGGTGTGACCGCGCCATTGTCGCTCGCCCGGACGGGGATCGGCCATGATGAGGGACACTCGGCCCGAACTGCGGGACCGGGAATAACTCAGACGCCGTCGGCGGGCTCGCCCTCGTACCGCATTCCGCCGACGTACGGCCAGGCGTTCGGCAGGCAGCCGTCCAGCCCGTACGTCTGCTGCTGCATCACCGGGGCGGGGGCGCCGGGCTCGGGGCAGGCCTGGTGCAGCTCGCCGAACTCGTGCCCGACCTCGTGGTTGATCACGTAGGTGCGGTAGACCTCCAGCGGGGCGCCGTAGTCGGGCACCGCCGTCATCCACCGGGCCAGGTTGAGCACGACCCGGCCGGGCAGCCGGCAGGAGGTGTACCGGTCGGTGCGCAGGCCTCCCTCGGCGCACATCCGCTCGGAGGTGACGGGGGTGGCGAGGTAGACGGTGAAGTCTGCGGCGGCCGCCTCGGGCACCCGCTGCACCCGCAGGTCCCCCGACGCGATCCAGCTGCGCGGGTCGCCCAGTACCGCGTCCACGGTGGCGGCGAACTCGTCGGCGTCCTGCCCCGTGTCCTGCTCGACCTCGACCCGGTAGCGGCGCAGCGGGCCCTCCTGTCCGCGTACCGGAGATCGGCCCTGGGCCACCGCGAACGTGCCGGGCCCGGCGGTGGGGTAGCCGGTCGGCGCCGGGGCCGGGACGTCGGCCTCGGCGCCGCGCGCCAGCGACGGTTCGGCGGCGAGCGACGTCCCACCGTGCCCGGGCGACGGCGCGTTCAGCCGGGTGATGCCGACCGCGCCGCCGACGGCCGCGAGCAGCATCGCCAGCAGCAGCACCGAGCGGCGGCGGCGCCGTCGCATCCGGCGCAGGGTGGGACGCTCGGACGGCGGCGCGGCAGGGTTGTCGTAAGGGGACGACGACGTCATGACCTCAGCGTGCCATGCAATTCGGGCATTTAGCTGCTTTTGCCGCCTATGCCGCGAATGTTCTTCACAAACCGGGTGGTCAGAGGGCCGGCCCGGTGTACCGCTTCCCGCCCACGTAGGGCCACGGGTTCGGCCGGCAGCCCTTGAGGAAGAGCGTCTGCTGCTGCATCACCGGCGCCGCCCGGCCCGCACCCGGGCACCCCTCGTGCCGGTGCCCGAGCTGGTGCCCCACCTCGTGGTTGACCACGTAGAGCCGGTACGTGTCCAGCGGCATCCCGGCGTCGACCAGGTGCGGCGCCGAGGTCCGCCACCGGTCCAGGTTGATCACCACCTTGCCCGGCACCCGGCACGACGTGTACGGCACCCGGACCTGCCGCAGGAC
>NZ_LEKG01000218.1:0-11081 GCF_001029515.1 Micromonospora sp. RV43
GCCCTCGACCGGATCCAGGACGCGCACCTGGCGCACCAGGCCGGGCTGGTGGAGCAGGGCGCGGTGCTGGCGGCGGGGCCGTTCCTGGACGGCGACGACGGGCGTGTCCGCGGGTTCGTGCTGCTGTGCGTCGCGGTGGTGGTCAGTCTGTCGCTGGGTACGCCGTACGTCGCCCCGGTGGACGTGGTGCGGTCGCTCTCCGGTGCGGGCACCCCGTACGACCTCGTGGTGCGCGACCTGCGACTGCCTCGCGCGGTCCTCGCGGCGGTGGCAGGGGCGGCCTTCGGCGTCGCCGGCACGCTGATCCAGAGCGTGGCCCGCAACCCGCTCGCCAGCCCCGACGTCATCGGTGTCACGCAGGGCGCCGGGCTGGCCGCGACGATCGCGCTGACCAGCGGCGCGGCGGCGGTGCTGGTGGCGCCGGCGGCGCTGCTCGGCGGCCTGGCCGCCGCGGTGGCGGTGTTCGCGCTCGGCGCCCGGCACGGCCTGGCGGCCCAGCGGTTCGTGCTCGCGGGTGTGGCGGTGGCGTTCGCGTTCCGGGCGCTGATCGAGGTGGTCATGCTCACCGCCGACCCGATCGACGGGCTGCGCGCGCAGATCTGGCTCATCGGCACGCTCGCCGGCAAGGGGTGGAGCGAGGCGGCCTGGATCGCCGGCATGCTCGCGGTCCTGCTGCCGGTGCTGCTCTGGGCCGGGTGGGCGCTGCGCAGCAGCGCGCTCGACGACGACACCGCGCGCGGGATCGGCCTGCGGCCGGTGGCCCGCCGCATGGGGCTGGCCGGTACCGGTGTGCTGGCCGCCGCCATGGTCACCGCCCAGGTCGGCGCCGTCGACTTTGTGGCGCTGGTGGCCCCGCAGGTGGCCCGCCGGCTGGTCCGCGCCGAGCGCCCGCCGCTGCTGTGCGCCGCGCTGCTCGGCGCGTTGCTGCTGGTCCTCGCCGACCTCGGTGCCCGCCGGCTGCTGGCGCCGACCCAACTGCCGGCCGGCGTGCTCACCGCGGCGATCGGCGGGCCGTACCTGATCTTCGTGCTGCTGCGCACCCGAGGGAGGCGGTCGTGACCGCGCTGCTGTCCACCCGCGACCTGGTCGTCGGCTACGAGGGCCGCACAGTGCTGGACGGACTCGACCTCGACCTGCCGGCCGACACGTTCACCGTGATCGTCGGCCCGAACGCCTGCGGCAAGTCGACGCTGCTGCGCACGATGGCCCGGCTGCTCACGCCCCGGCGCGGCGCGGTGCTGCTCGACGGCGCGGCGATCCGCGACCTGCCTACCCGGGACGTGGCCCGGCGGCTCGGCGTCCTGCCGCAGAGCCCGCTGGTGCCCGAGGGGATCACCGTGGCCGACCTGGTCGGGCGCGGCCGGCAGCCGTACCAGCGCTGGTGGCGGCAGTGGTCGGCCGAGGACGGGCGGGCGGTCGAGGAGGCCATGCGGCTGGCCGACGTCAGCGCGCTCGCCGACCGCCCGGTGGACACGCTCTCCGGCGGGCAGCGCCAGCGGGTGTGGATCGCCATGACGCTGGCCCAGGACACCGACGCGCTGCTGCTGGACGAGCCGACCACGTTCCTCGACCTGGCCCACCAGGTCGAGGTGCTGGACCTGCTGCACCGGCTGCGCGCCGAACGCGGCCGGACAGTGGTGGCCGTGCTGCACGACCTCAACCAGGCGGCCCGGTACGCCGACCACCTGATCGCCATGCGCGACGGCGCGGTGGTGGCCGCCGGCAAGCCGCGCGAGATCCTCACCGCGGACCTGGTCCGCAACGTGTTCGGGCTGGACTGCGTGGTCGTGCCCTGCCCGGTCAGCGGCGCCCCGCTCGTGGTGCCCGCCCTCACCCAGGCCGGATCCGCCCAGACCGGATCCGCCCAGACCTCGGCCGTTCCGGCCGTCACGCCGGCCACGGCCGGCGCCCCCGTCGGCGACGCCTGAGCGCGCCGACCCGCACCACCGAAAGGAACCTGATGCGTCGTCTCGCCGTCGCACTCACCGCCGCCCTCGCTCTCGGCGTCGGCCTCACCGCCTGCGGGGAGAGCGACCCCGTCGCCGGCACCGGCACCGGGGAGACCCGGGAGATCACCCACTCCATGGGCACCACGAAGGTGCCCGCCGAGCCGAAGCGCGTGGTCGTGCTCGACACCGACAAGATCGATACCGCGCTGTCGCTGGGCGTCACCCCGGTCGGCGCGGCGACCGCCGGTGAGGCGAAGAGCTGGCCCACCTACTTCGGCGCGGACAAGCTCGCCGGGATCACCGAGGTCGGCGTGCTCACCGAGCCGGACCTGGAGGCGATCAACGCGCTCAACCCGGACCTGATCCTGGGCAGCAAGTTCCGCCAGGAGAAGTTCTACGACGAGCTGTCCAAGATCGCCCCGACCGTGTTCACCGAGAAGGTGGGTGTCACCTGGAAGGAGAACTTCCTCCTCGACGGTGCGGCGCTGGGCAAGGAGCAGCAGGCCAAGGACCTGCTGGCCGAGTACGAGAAGCGGGCGAAGGACTTCGGCGCGAAGCTCGGCGACGCCTCGTCCCGCAAGGTCTCCATCGTGCGCTTCATGCCGACCGAGATCCGCCTGTACGGGCCGGACTCGTTCTCCGGCATCGTCGTCGGCGACACCGGCCTGGGCCGCCCCGAGCGGCAGATGCTCGCCGGCAAGGAGGACAAGCGGATGGACCGGGTCAGCCCGGAGCGCATCGCCGAGGCCGACGGTGACGTGGTGTTCGTGACCGCGTACGGCGAGAAGGCCGCCGCCGAGCAGGCCAAGGTCACCGGCGGCACGCTGTGGAAGGGCCTGTCCGCGGTCAAGGCCGGCAAGGCGCACGTGGTCTCCGACGAGATCTGGATGACCGGCATCGGCGTGGGCGCCGCCAACAAGATCCTGGACGACCTGGAGAAGTACCTGGCCGCCTGAGCCCCGATCACCCGCGCCCGTCCAGCCGTCGTCGGCCGGACGGGCGCGGGTGTGTTCAGGCCGCCAGTTGCCAGAGCAGGAACGCGTTGAGCGCCACCACGAACGCCGTGATCGCGACCGCGGCGGCGGTGGTGGCCCGGCGGTTGACCAGGCTGCCCATCAGGTCCCGGCGGCGCGTGAACATCACCACCGGGATCAGCGCGAACGGGATGCCGAAGCTCAGCACCACCTGGGACAGCACCAGCGCGCGGGTCGGGTCGACGCCGATCGCGAGCACCGCGAGCGCGGGCAGCAGGGTGATCATCCGGCGGACCAGCAGCGGGATCCGGCGGCGCAGGAAGCCCTGCATGATGATCTCGCCGGCGTACGTGCCGACGCTCGTGGAGGCGAGCCCGGACAGGAGCAGGGCGACCGCGAAGCCGACCGCCGCCGCCGTGCCGAGCGTGGTGGCGAGCCCGGCGTGGACGCCTTCCAGGGTGTCGGTGCCGGGGATCGACGTGCCGTGGAAGCTACTAGCGGCGACCAGCAGCATGGCCAGGTTGACCGCGCCGGCGATGCCCAGCGCGATCAGCACGTCGACCCGCAGGCCCTTGGCGACGACGCGCCGCTGCGTCTCGCCCTCCGCCGGCAGCCGGTTCGGGGTCAGCGCCGAGTGCACGTAGATGACGTGCGGCATCACCGTCGCGCCGAGGATGCCGGCGGCGAGCAGCATGCTGTCGGTGCCTTGCATCCGGGGCAGCAGCCCGGCCGCGGCGTCGGACACGTCCGGTTGTGCGCTGACCAGGTTGACAGCGAACGCCAGCACGATCACGCCGAGCAGCACCGCGATGGCGATCTCGAACGTCCGGAAACCCCTGGCGCGCAGCGCCAGGATGGCGAACGAGGCGGCGCCGATGATCAGGCCGCCGGGCAGCAGCGGGACGCCGAACAGCAGGTACAGCGCGACCGCCCCGCCGATCACCTCGGCCAGGTCGGTGGCCATGGCGACCAGTTCGGCCTGCGCCCACATGACCCGGTTGAGCGGCCGGGGCAGATGTTCCCGGCACAGTTCGGGCAGGCTGCGCCCGGTGGCCAGGCCGAGCTTGGCGGTGAGCGTCTGCACCAGCATGGCGGCCAGGTTCGCCGCCACGACCACCCAGACCAGCAGGTAGCCGTACCGTGCCCCGGCGGTGGAGTTGGTGGCGAAGTTGCCGGGGTCGACGTAGGCGACCGCCGCCACGAACGCGGGCCCGAGCAGGATCAGACGGCCACGTACCGGGCGTGGGGCGCGGGCGGTCCGTAGCGGGGGTACGACGGACGAGTCGTTTGTTACCACTGTTGCTCCTCGACGACGGCGAACGACGGACGACTGATGGCGAACGGCGAACGGCGGGGGGTGTCAGGGAGGGCGGCCACGCGGGGGTGTTCCCGACGGATGCCCGTATATGCCACCAACCTGAGCCCGGAGGAGGAAAGCAGACACGGGACGATGCCGTCCGCTGTACGACCACCGGCTGGGCGCCGTGCGGCGCACCGCCCGGGACGACGAACGGCCGCCCCGGGTGGCGGGGCGGCCGTTCGGTAGGTGGGCGGTGCGGCGGTCGCCGCCGGGTACGCGGTCCGGCGGCGTGGTCGCGGTGCGCCGGATGGCGTGCCGCGGCGGTCGGTCAGGCGGCGGTGGACCAGATGGCCCGGAACGCGGCCGCCTCACCGGCCAGCCACTGCTCGATCTGCTCGGGCTTGACGTCGGCGGGCATCCGGTGCGCCTCGCCGCGCCGCACGTCGACCAGGACCGGCTCGGCGTGCGGCAGCACCGCGTCCATGTGCCGGGCCATCAGGTGCAGTGTGGCCAGCGTCGTCTCCTCGCTCGGCGGCGCCTCGTCGAAGTGCAGCCGGATCGCCTCGGCCCGGCCGTCGGCGTACCGGACGCCGAACTGCGGGTTGATCTTCACGGGCAGGTCGCCCAGCATGGCCAGCGCGTCGCGCGTCTGGGCCAGGTCGACGCCGGCCGGCTCGCCGAGCGAGTGCAGCCAGCGGGTCGCGCCCGGCACGAGCGCCTCGTAGAGCGGTCGCCAGCGCGGCTTGACCAGGTCGGCGACCTGCGCGAGATGGGTGCCGCCGGTGTGGAAGGCGACGTCGGCCTTGAGCGCCTTGACGAACTGGCCGTGCGGGTTGAAGCCGTGCCGGCTGGCCCGCTGCCGGCGCAGACCGCCGACGAAGGTGGCCTTGGTGGGGCCGGTGCGGTCGACGTACCGGGTGAATCCGAGGAGGGTGGCGTAGGGGGTGACAGGGGTCGCGGAGGTGGGCGCAGTCACGAGCATCCTCCCAGGTCAGCAGCTCGATTAGTACATACATTCTAATCGACGGGTCTGACATCGCCCAGGGTGCGAAAGGGGCATTGTCGATCCGTTCGCCGACGGCCCGCCGATCCGGACGGGACACCGCGCGATCGATCCGTCCCCTAGAGTGCGGTTCTTCCACACCTCTCTCCCGGAGTACCCATGCGATCCCTCACGGCCCGATGGCCCCGCCTCGCCGCCGCCGCGGCGCTGCTGGCCACGACCGCGCTCTTCGCCCCGTCGACCCCGGCGCACGCCGCCGACGAACTGCCCGACCTGTTCGTGTCCTTCAGCAGCGACCCCGTCGCGGAGATCGACAACAGTGGCACCACGGTCGGGATGTACGTCTACAACTACGGCCAGGCCGACGCGACGGCGGTGACCGTCACGCTCGACCTGGGCAAGCTGTCGTCCGACGTGGTCGCCTCGGTGCCGGACTGGAACGACTCCTGCAAGCTCGCGGCGGGGAAGGTCACCTGCACCGTCGGTGGCCTGGTGGCTGGCCAGACCGATCTCATCTATCCGCTCTCGCTGGCCAGCCGCACCGGTGCGACCCCCGGTGACGCCGGTTCGGTCGGCGTGACCATCGCCGGCGCACAGGACGACGCCAACCCCGGCGACAACACGATCAGCTTCCCGGTCACGATCCGCGCCTCGGGCCCCGATCTGGTCGCCGCCGCCGACGACCTGAACGACAAGTCCAAGCCGGTCGGTGAGGGCGACCGGGTCCCGCTCTACAGCGGTGTGCTCAACGAGGGCGACAGCCCGGCGACCGACTTCACCGTCCGGGTCGACCTGCCCACCGGCGCCACCTTCGTCGAGCGGTACAGCGACTGCACCTACGTCGGCTACTACCCGAAGGCCAGCGGTCCGCCGTACGTATACGGGCCGAGCCAGGTCACCTGCACGGTGCCGCTGACGCTCAAGCCCGGCGAAGGGCTGCTGCTGTTCGACGACGAGACGGGCGAGTCGCTGTTCAACATCACGTTCGGCCGCAACCTGCCGGGCCCGGACGAGAACTACGCCCTCTTCAGCACCGCGCTGGCCGGTGAGGCGGAGACGGCGAAGAAGGCCGCGGCGACCAAGGGCAACGGCCCGTCGTTCGCCACCGCCGCCGAGAAGCTGCACGCCAAGGCGGTCAAGGCGGGTCAGGCCCGCAAGGCCGTCGTGGAGCGCGAGCTCGACGAGTCCGACAACTACGCCGACTTCCGGTTCTGGAGCAAGAAGAACAGCCTCGACGTCGCCGTCACCGCCGCGCCGGTGAAGGGGGCGGTCGGCCAGACCGTCGACCTCACCTACGAGGTCGTCAACCACGGCCCGTCCGACGGCGGCGGCCCCGGTGTCCTCATCACCGCACCGAGCGGCACCGTCCTGCTGCCCAGCGAGTGGTGCTACACCGACGGCCAGCCGGGCACGACGTTGCCCGAGTCGGCGAAGCTGCGGTGCAACTTCGAGAGCGAGTTCCCGAGCGTCGCCTCCGGCTACGGCCGGATCAAGCCCACCGTGCAGCTGAAGATCAAGTCGACGCCGGGTACCGACGGCACGATCGTGGTCGACGGCGCCACGTCCTCGACCGAGTCGAAGCCGGCGAACAACACCGCTCGCATCGTCGTCGCCGTCGGCAACGGCGGCCCGGGCACCGGTGGCTCCGGAGACGGCAGCGGTGGCACCGGCGGCGGCCTGCCGATCACCGGTGCGCCGGCGGCCACGCTCGCCGGTGTCGGCGCCGCCGTGCTCGCGGCCGGCGCGGTCCTGTTCGTCGTGTTCCGTCGTCGTCGCGTGGCGTTCCAGGCCCCGCGCGACTGATCGGACACGATCGCGGGGGCGGAACCGGACCGGTTCCGCCCCCGCGGCGTACGTCAGCCGACGCCGCTACAACTGGCCGACGTCGGTGACGCGGACCACCGCCGCGCCTGTCTCGTCCGAGGCGGCCAGGTCGATCTCGGCGCTGATGCCCCAGTCGTGGTCGCCGTCCGGGTCGTCCAGGATCTGCCGGACGGTCCACCGCTCGCGGCCCTGCTCGATCATCAGCAGCGCCGGCCCGCGCGCGTCCGGCCCCACACCGATGGAGTCGTACGCCTCGAAGTACGGCTCCAGCGCGTCGGCCCAGGCGTCGGCGTTCCAGCCGTCGCCCGCGTCCAGTTCGCCGAGCAGGTCCCAGCGGCGCAGCGCGGCCAGCTCGACGCGACGGAACATCGCGTTGCGCACCAGCACCCGGAACGCCCGCGCGTTGCGGGTGACAGCCGGCGGCCGGTCGTCCAGCGAGGCGGCCACCTCGGCCACATCCGACGGGTTGCGCAGCCGCTCCCACTCGTCGATCAGGCTGGAGTCGACCTGGCGGACCAGCTCGCCCAGCCACTCGATGAGGTCGACCAGTTCCTCGGTCTTCGCGTCCTCGGGGACGGTCTGCCGCAGCGTCTTGTACGCGTCGGCGAGGTACCGCAGCACCAGCCCCTCGGACCGGGACAGCCCGTAGAACTGGACGTACTCGGGGAACGTCATGGCCCGCTCGTACATGTCCCGGACCACGGACTTCGGGGAGAGCTGGTGGTCGGCCACCCAGGGGTGTCCCTGCCGGTACATCTCGTACGCGGAGTCCAGCAGCTCCGCCAGCGGCTTGGGCCAGGTCACGTCGTCGAGCAGTTCGAGGCGCGCCTCGTACTCGATGCCTTCGGCCTTCATCGCGGCGACCGCCTCGCCGCGGGCCTTGAACTGCTGCGCGGACAGCACCTGGCGGGGGTCGTCCAGGATCGACTCGATCACGCTGAGCACGTCGAGCGCGTACGACGGCGACTCCCGGTCGAGCAGCTCGACGGTGGCCAGCGCCAGCGGTGACAGCGGCTGGTTCAGCGCGAAGTCGAGCTGGAGGTCGACGGTGAGGCGTACCCGGCGGCCGGTCTCGTCCGGCTCGGGCAGCTCCTCGACCACGCCGCCCGCGCGCAGCGCGCGGTAGATGGCGATGGCCCGGCGGATGTGCCGGCGCTGCGCGGCCGGGTCCTCGTGGTTGTCGGTGAGCAGGTGCCGCATCGAGGCGAACGCGTCGCCGGGGCGGCCGATCACGTTGAGCAGCATCGAGTGGCTGACCTGGAAGCTGGAGGTGAGCGGCTCCGGCTCGGCCTCGACCAGACGCTGGAACGTCGGCTCGCCCCAGCCGATCGAGCCCTCCGGCGGCTTCTTCTTCACCACCTTGCGGCGCTTCTTCGGGTCGTCACCCGCCTTCGCGAGCGCCTTCTCGTTCTCGATCACGTGCTCGGGGGCCTGCACCACGACCCGGCCCAGCGTGTCGAACCCGGCCCGCCCGGCCCGGCCGGCGATCTGGTGGAACTCGCGGGCCTTGAGCAGCCGAGTGCGGGTGCCGTCGTACTTGCTCAGGCCGGTGAACAGCACGGTACGGATCGGCACGTTGATGCCGACGCCGAGCGTGTCCGTACCGCAGATGACCTTGAGCAGGCCGGCCTGGGCGAGCGTCTCGACCAGGCGGCGGTACTTCGGGAGCATGCCGGCGTGGTGCACGCCGATGCCGTGGCGGACCAGTCGGGACAGCGTCTTGCCGAAGCCGGAGGTGAACCGGAAGTTGCCGATCGCCTGGGCGATCATGTCCTTCTCGGCGCGGGTGCAGACGTTCACGCTCATCAGCGCCTGGGCGCGTTCCAGCGCGGCGGCCTGGGTGAAGTGCACGACGTACACCGGGGCCTGCTTGGTCTCCAGCAGTTCCTCCAGCGTCTCGTGCAGCGGCGTGGTCGCGTACGAGAAGAGGAGCGGGACCGGCCGCTCGGCCGAGCGGACGACGGCGGTCGGCCGCCCGGTGCGCCGGGTCAGGTCGTCGACGAAGCGGGTGGTGTCGCCGAGCGTGGCCGACATCAGCACGAACTGGGCCTGCGGCAGCTCGATCAGCGGCACCTGCCAGGCCCAGCCGCGGTCCGGCTCGGCGTAGAAGTGGAACTCGTCCATGATCACCTGGCCGACGTCGGCGCGGCGGCCCTCGCGCAGCGCCAGGTTGGCCAGGATCTCCGCGGTGCAGCAGATGATCGGCGCGTCCGCGTTGACGCTGGCGTCGCCGGTGAGCATGCCGACGTTCTCCGCGCCGAAGACCTCGCAGAGCGCGAAGAACTTCTCCGAGACCAGCGCCTTGATCGGCGCGGTGTAGAAGGTCGTCCGGTCGTCGGCCAGCGCCGCGAAGTGCGCCGCGATCGCCACCAGGCTCTTGCCCGAGCCGGTCGGCGTATTCATGATCACGTTCGCGCCGGAGACGATCTCGATGACCGCCTCCTCCTGATGGGGATAGAGGTCCAGGCCGCGCTCGGACGCCCAGGAGGCGAACGCGTCGTAGAGGGTGTCGGGATCGGCGGTCTTCGGCAGCGCGGCGGTGAGAGTCATGGCGGCTCCCATCGTGCCTGGATCACACCGCGCCGCGCCAACCGGGTTCAGCGCCGCCGGTGGATCAGGTCGAAGACCTCCCGGCCCGCGGTCAGCGCGCGCCGCTCGAACTTCGTCACCGGCCGGTGCGCCGGACGGGGCGCGTAGCCGCCGTACACGTCGACCAGCTCCGGGTCTGCGGTGAGCGTCTCGCGCATCGACTCGGCGTACTCGGCCCAGTCGGTCGCGCAGTGCAGCGTGCCGCCCGGAGCCAGCCGGGACCGCAGCAGCGCCACGTGCGCCGGCGCGATGATCCGCCGCTTGTGGTGCCGCGTCTTCGGCCACGGGTCGGGGAAGAAGACGTGCACCGCGTCCAGGCAGCCCTCCGGCATGGCCCGGACCAGGTCCAGCGCGTCGCCCTCGGCCACCCGCACGTTGTCCAGACCGTGGCGTTCCACCAGGTCGAGCAGGTTGGCGATTCCCGGCGTATGGACCTCGACCGCCAGATAGTGTCGGTCCCGGTCGGCCGCCGCCATCGCGGCGGTGGCGTCGCCCATGCCGGAGCCGATCTCCAGCACCAGCGGCGCCCGTCGTCCGAACAGCGCCGTCGGATCGCACGGCCCGTCGAGGGCGGCGATCTCGAGGCCGTACGCGGGCCAGAGCCGGGTGAGCGCGTCGCGCTGCCGCTCGCTCATCCGTCCGCGACGCGGATGGAAGGTACGGATGCGGCCGGCGGCGATGTCGGGGAGGGTCACAGCGACCCGAGCCTACGCGACCCGGATCGGATGTGATGTGCGGCCGGGGGTGAGAGGATTCATCCCGTACGCCGGGAGGGGTCATGGGGTCGTTCAGGGTACGTGAGGCGCTGCTGGTCGCGGTCGCCGCGTGCGCCGCCCCGCTGGTCGGCGCGACGCCCGCCCAGGCCGCGCCGCGCGCCGCCGAACCGGTGCCGGAACAGCCGCCGGCCGACGTGATCTTCGTGGAGGTCACCCCGGGCACCGTCTCGCCCGGCTACCTCGTCGGCATCCGGGCGAGCTGCCGGAACAACTCGGTTCCGGCGATCGTCACCTCGGACGCGTTCGGCAAGATCCAGGTGCAGCCGCAGCGCGGCCTGCTCACCGCCTCGCCGATGGTCCACGAGCGCACCCGGCCCGGCAACTACCGGGTCAAGCTGGAGTGCCCGGGCGGGGAGACCGCCTCCACCATGCTCCAGGTGGTCAAGCAGGGGCAGCCCACCCGGCAGCCGAGCCACCTGCCCAGTCATCTGCCCAGCCGTGGCCCGGCGACCGGGTTCGGCGGCACCGCCGGCCCCGGGCTCGGTGGTTTGCTGGTGCCGGTCGGGCTGGCGGTGACGGTGGTCGGCGCCGGGCTCGGTGTGGCAGCGTCCCGCCGGCACGGCCGCGGCGCCGCCGGACGCTGAGGCCGGTCATGGCCGAGCATTTTGTTCCGCCGCCCGCCGGAGCACGGCGCTCCGGCCGGCCGTTCCTGGCACTGCCCCCGCC
>NZ_LEKG01000219.1:0-10826 GCF_001029515.1 Micromonospora sp. RV43
GTGCACCCCCGGGTGGGGTGGGGTGGACGCGGTGGCGCAGAGTGGCGCTGTGCGATACCTGCGTAGTGACGGACGCGTCGCCATCCGCCGTCCCCGTCCGGCTGACGAGGCGGAGTTCGTCGCCGCCGTCCGGCGCAGCCGCGACCTGCACCATCCGTGGCTCTCCGCGCCCGATGACGCGCAGCGCTACGCGGCGTACCTGCGCAAGATCCGGGGGCGGGACAGCGCCGGGTTCCTGTTCTGCGACCGGGCCACCGGGCAGATCGCCGGATACGCGAACATCAGCGGCATCGTGCTGGGCGCGCTGCGCGGCGGCTACCTCGGATACGCGGCGTTCCGCCCGTACGCGGGCACCGGGCACGCCTCGGCCGGGGTGCGGCTGGTGATCGAGTACGCGTTCGGGCCGCTCGGTCTGCACCGGCTGGAGGCGAACATCCAGCCCGGCAACGAGCCGTCGAAGCGGCTGGCGCGGCGGCTCGGCTTCCGGCTGGAGGGGTTCTCCCCGGACTACCTGTTCATCGACGGCGCGTGGCGCGACCACGAACGCTGGGCGATCACCGCTCCGGCGCCGGACTGAGTGCGGCGCCGGAGGACGGTGACCGGCCGGTCTCAGCTGCCGGGCTTCGGGAAGGCGACCGGGCTGCGGTGCCCGTCCCGGTCGACCGCCCGTACGCCGAAGAACACGTTGTCCTTGGACAGGTCGATGGTCACCTCGGTGACGTCGCCGACCGGCAGCACCTTCTGCCACTGGTCGGCGGTGGTCTCCCGCCACACCACCTCGTACCCGGCCAGGTCCGGCTCGGGGCCGCGCTGCCACCGCAACGTGGTGTCGTTGGTCAGGTTCGTGGTCACCACGGTGACGCCCTTGGGTGTGCCGGGCGCCTGGGCCAGTGACCACAGCGTCGCGGCGTTCACCCGCGCCACCCGGGTGATGTAGCCGAAGTCGCAGAACTGCGACAGGTCGCCGTACTGCACCCCGTCGACGACCCGCACGTCCTGGTGCTGGTGGGCGAAGTCCTCGTTGGGCTCGGTGAACCGGCCGGCCGGCCAGCCCTCGCGCAGGAACGAGATGTGGTCGCTGCCGCGCAGGTAGCGGTCCCGCCGGTAGATGACGCGCACGTCCATGCCGGTGGCGGAGTTCCCGGCCACGTCGGTGACGAACCGGGCGAGCTGCCGCGACGGCGAGTCGTTCTCGCCGCCGACGGACTGCCGCACGCTCGCCTCGGCCGGGGTCTCGGCGGTCGGCACGCCCTCGGCGAACAACCGCACGGTACGCGGGTCGCGCGTGCCGTCGTCGGCGGTGCTGGACCCGACGATGTCGTTGCTGAACATCGCCTGGACATCGGCGCCGGCCGCCTTCAACTGCGAGGCGAGGTACGCCGAGCCGTACAGTCCCTGCTCCTCGGCTGCGACGGCGGCGAGCACGATGGTGGCCTCGGTGCGGCGGGTGGACAGCACCCGGGCCAGCTCCATCACCACCGCCACGCCGGAGGCGTCGTCGTCCGCGCCTGGTGCGTCGCTGACCGCGTCCATCACGTCGGTCGCCCGGGAGTCGTAGTGGCCGGTGATGACGTACACCCGCTCGGGCGTGACGTCGCCGCGCAGGGTCGCCACCACGTTGGTGATGGTGGTCGGGACGGGGATGCGGGAGGCGGGCTGCTGCACGTACGACTGCAGTTCGACGCTCATCCGGCCGCCGGACGCGGCCGCGTACCCGGAGAGCTGGGCGTGGATCCAGTCGCGGGCGGCGCCGATGCCGCGTACCGGATCGGTCTGGCTGGACAGGGTGTGGCGGGTGCCGAACGCGGCGAGCCGGCGCACGACGGCCTCGACCCGGCGGCTGTCGATCTCGCGCAGCAGCGCGGTCAGCTCGCGGTCGGGCCGCTGCGGCCGGGCCGGACGGCCCGGGCCCGGGGGCGCGCCGGTCGCGGCGGCGGCCGGGGCGGCGGCGAGCGGGGTGGCGACGGCGGCGGCGGTGGCCGCGGCGGAGGCGGTGAGGAAGGTACGCCGGCTGGACCTCGTGGGCCGACCCTCGGCGGTCTCGTGGTTTCCCATCCCGGCATCCTCGCGCCGATCACGAGGAATGTCCATATAGCCGTCGATGGATGGATCATGGGCACGTTTGTCGCAGGTCTGCCCGGGAACGGCAGCAGGCATGACGAAACCACGGGTGGTGATCGTGGGGGCCGGGTTCGCCGGGTACCACGCGGCCAAGACGTTGCGCCGACTGGCCCGCGACCGGGCCGAGATCGTCCTGCTGAACACGACCGACTACTTTCTCTACCTGCCGCTGCTGCCCGAGGTGGCGGCCGGCGTGGTGGAGCCGACCCGGATCGCGGTGCCGCTCGCCGGCACGCTCGACGGCGTCCGCGTGGTGGTCGGTGAGGCGGACCGGGTCGATCTGCAGAACCGGTGGGTCGGCTACCGCTCGATCGAGGGTGAGCACGGGCAGCTCGCGTACGACCGGCTGGTGCTCAGCGTCGGCAGCGTCAACAAGCTGCTGCCGATCCCCGGCGTGACCGAGTACGCCCACGGCTTCCGCGGCCTGCCCGAGGCGCTGTTCCTACACGACCACGTGGTCCGGCAGGTCGAGCTGGCCGAGCTGACCCAGGACCCGGCCGAGCAGCGGGCCCGCACCACGTTCGTGGTGGTCGGCGCCGGCTACACCGGCACCGAGGTGGCCGCGCACGGGCAGCTGTTCACCGACCGGCTGATGGCCCAGCGTCCGCACCTGAAGGTCCGGCCGCGCTGGATGCTGCTGGACGTGGCGCCCCGGGTGCTGCCCGAACTGGACCGGCGGATGTCCGTCACCGCCGACCGGGTGCTGCGCAAACGCGGCGTGGACGTGCGGATGGGCACCTCGGTCGCCGAGGCCACCCCGGACGGGGTGATGCTCACCGACGGCGAGTACGTCCCGACGTGCAGCCTCGTCTGGTGCGTGGGCGTACGCCCCGACCCGTTCGTGGCCGAACTGGGCCTGCGCACCGAGAAGGGCCGGCTGGTGGTCGACGAGTTCCTCAACGTCCCCGGCTACCCCGAGGTGTTCGCCTGCGGCGACGCCGCCGCCGTGCCCGACCCGACCCGCCCCGGGCAGGTGTGTGCGATGACCGCGCAGCACGCCCAGCGGCAGGGCAAGCTGGCGGCGCACAACATCGCCGCCTCGTACGGTCAGGGCGTGCGAAAGTCGTACAAGCACCACGACCTGGGCTGGGTGGTGGACCTGGGCGGCAAGGACGCGGCGGCGAACCCGCTGAAGGTGCCGCTCGCAGGGCTGCCGGCCAAGGCCGTCACCCGCGGCTACCACCTGCTGGCCATGCCCGGTAACCGGCCCCGGGTCGCGGCGGACTGGGCGCTGGACGCGACGCTGCCCCGGCCCGCCGTGCAGCTCGGCCTGGTCCCCGCGAACGCGGTGCCGCTGGAGAGCGAGTCACCGGAGCTGGCCCGCCGCCACTGATCGCCGCACGCACCCGCCGGCCGGCTCTCACCCGCCGGCCGGCGGCCGTTCCGGTGCCCCGGCGCTACCGGCCGCACCCGGGTCGGCCGGTTCGCCGTCGGCGGGCTGCGGCAGCGCCTGCCGCCCGGCGGGCGCGAACTCGCGCAGCAGCACCTGGACGATGCCGGCGGCCGGGATCGCCAGCAGCGCCCCCACCAGCCCGGCCAGCTCGACCGACAGCAGCACGCTGACCAGCACCGTCAACGGGTTCAACCGGACCGCGCGGCCCATGATGACCGGTTGCAGCAGATGGTTCTCCACCTGCTGGTAGACCACGAAGAAGACCAGCACGACGAGGCCGGCGGTGGGGGAGTGCAGGAACGCCGCGCCGGCCGCGGCGAGCGCGCCGAGCGTGGCGCCGACGAGCGGGATCAGGTCGAACACGGCGACAGTCAGCGCGATCACCGCGGCGAACGGCACACCGAGCAGGAACAGTACGACGAACGTCAGACCGCCGCAGATCACGCTGATCAGCAGGTTGCCGCTCAGGTAGCCGGTGACGATCCGGGACGAGTCACGCCCGATGCGCCGCAGCCGCGCCGCCGCGCCGTCGCCGGTGAGCCGCAGCGTGGCGGCCACGATCTTCGGCGCCTCCAGGACCATCAGGTACGCCAGCACCACCACGGTGACCAGCGCGGCGACCGCCTGGGCCACGCTGCGGACCACCCCTACCGTCGGGTCGCCGAGCCGGGCGCCGTACCGGCGCAGCTGGCCGGGTTCGGCGTAGCGGAGCAGGTGGAAGCGCTCCAGCAGCCGCCCGAGCGGCCCCTGCCCGGCCTGGGCCTCGCGTACCAGCTCCGGCGCCCGGTCGGCGAAGCGGCCCACCTCGTCCACCAGCGGCACCACGATCAGCGCGCCGACGGCGGCGAACAGCGCGAACGCGGCCAGGAAGACCAGCAGCGTGGCGAGCGCGCGGCGGCGTACCCGACGTTCGAGACGGTCCACGAGCGGTTTGAGGGCGACCGCGAAGAACACCGCCACCAGTCCCCACACCAGCACCCGCCGGGTGGCCCAGACCAGCGCCAGCCCGACCCCGGTGGCGAGGACCAGACCGATCACGATCAGCGTCCGGCGCGCGATGGACCGATCGTCGGCGGCGCTCATCCGGCGCGGCTACCCGCGCTGGGGGTACGAAAACCCGGCTCAGCCCAGGTCGGCGTCGGTGACCGGGTGGGCACCCGCGGCGAACGCGTCGAGCGTCGCGCCGTGCAGCACCGTTCCGGGCACCGGGTCGGCGGCGACGCGGGTGGCGAGCCGGATCACCGGGATCCGGCCCGCCGTGGGCGTGGCGGCGAGCACCACGTTGCCGTACCGGCGTCCGCGCAGCATCCGCCGGTCGGCGACCAGGCAGACGTCGGCGAACACCGCGCGCAGCGTGGCCACCTGTGACCGGGTGTGCGCCAGCGGCGGCAGGTCGGTGAGGTTGATCAGGTAGAGGCCGTCCGGGCGCAGCACCCGGGCCACCTGCGCCGCGAACTCGACCGCCGCCACCTGTGGCGGCATCCGGGCCGCCCGGTACACGTCGGCGACCACCACGTCGTACGTCCCGGACGGCTCCTCGGCGACCGCCTCCCGGGCGTCGCCGAGCGCCACCACCACCTCCGGCGGCAGCCGTGGCAGTTTCCGCCGGACCAACTCGACCACGCCCGGATCGCGCTCGATCACCCGCTGCGCCGAACCGGGCCGGGTGCTCGCGAGCCAGCGCGGCAGCGTGAGCGCGCCGCCGCCGAGGTGCAGCGCGGTCAGCGCCGCGCCGCGCGGGGCGGCCAGGTCGATCGCGGCGGCGATCCGCCGCACGTACTCGAAGTGCAGGTACCGGGCGTCGGCCACGTCCACGTACGACTGCTCGACCCCGTCGGCCAGCAGCGTGCGCCCGGACGGGCGGGCCGGGTCCACCACGATCTCCAGGGTCTCGGTGTCGTCGTGATCCACGGCGGGACACGGTACCGCGCGGCCACGGGCGGCCCCGGCCCGCATGGGACCGGGGCCGTTCCGCCGCCGGGTCAGCCGGCCGCCATCCCGGCGCCGGCCTCGTCGACTGCCGCGTCCACCCGGTGCGCGAGGTCCACGTCCGCCGCCGTCACGCCGTCGACCTGCTGGGTCCGGACCGTCAGCACGGCGTTGTCCGGGTCGGGACGCCCGATCTGCGGCGAGCGTCCGACGTCGGACTTGAGCCGGTCCAGCCGGTCGAGCACCCGGTCCAGGTTGCCGCCGGGGAGCTCGATCGTGCGCACGAGCGAGCGCCTGTCACTGGACCAGTAGGGCAGCGTCGCGAGCGCGTCGCGCAGCTCCGCCTCGGTCAGCGGCGCGGTGGCCGAGGACGCGCCCACCAGGCCGCCGCCGAAGTCGGCCGGCCCGAGCAGGTCACGCAACTCGTCGGGTACGTGCAGCGACTCGACCAGTTCCGCGTCGGCCTCCGCGAGCGCGGCGAGCGTCGCCTCGGCCTGGTAGCGGGCCTGCTCCGGGGTGAGGCGGCTGTACCGGCCGACCTCGGCCAGGAAGCCGGGCAGGTCGCGGCGGGGCTCCATGCCGTACACCGGCACCACGTCGTGCAGGGTCAGCGGCACCGCCTCCAGCAGCCGCTCCCGTGCCGCCTCGTCCAGTGCCTGGGCCAGGGCCAGCACGGTGCCCTCCGCCGCGACCTTGGCCGTGGTGAAGTCCACGCCGGCGCGCCGGCTCACGTCGTCGACGAGATCCCGGTAGCTCATCGAGGCCCCGGGTGACGGCGTCGGGTCGGGCAGCGGGCGCTGCTGCTCCGCGACGGCGACCGGCGGCGGCGCGGGACCACCCCGGGTGCTGTCCGGCTTGTGCCGTCCGGCCGGCGGCGGGCCGGACCGGTCGTGCTGGTCCAGCGAGGTGACCTGCTTGGACGCGCTCAGGCTGGCGCCGATCTGGCTCGGCCGCAGCCCTCGCTCGCGGGCCTCGCGGGCCAGGGTCCGGCGGCGCTGGTTGTCGCCCTCCATCTGCTTGCGCATCGTCGCACCTCGTTCCTGGGTCGGTTGCGCTTGCGCCGACCGCGTTCCCGGCGCTGCCGGGAAGGTAACGGCGGACGGCCCGGCGGACGCTTCATTCGCTGCGGGTGAGGAGCGCTCACCCCGGCGGGCGGCAGGCTCGGACGGACCGGACAACTTCCGACGCACGCGGAAGGGCAGGTCGACATGAAACGGATCGTGGAGATCGTCCCCGCCCGTCCCGGCTGGTACGCCCGTTGGCGCATCGGCCCGGACGCCACCCGCTCCTACCCGGTGACCCTCTGGGCCCTGCTGGAGCACCACGACGGCAGCGGACGCGAGGTGGTCGGCGTCGACTGTGTCGGGCAGTGGCCCGGGGCGGACGACGACGACATGAGCGGGGACTTCGTCCGTTATCTGTTCCAGACGCCCGATTCCGGCGCGCCGGAGGACGTCGAGCCTCCGCTCGCGGGGCAGTCGCGCGACGAGACGCGGCACCGGCAGGCCGAGCCCGCCGCCTGAGCCATCCTCCCGGCCCCCGGCCCCTGGTCCCAGGGTCGGGGGCCACCCCTGTCCGCCGGACGCTCAGCCCGCGTGGCGGGCGCCGCGGGGTCGGTCAGCCCACCCCGCGGGTCTCGCCGGTCAGGTCGCGCGGCGGGGCGGCCAGCAGTTCCGCCAGGCCGGTGCGGTCCAGCAGGTGCTTGATCTGCGGATTCAGGTTCAGCAGGCGGATCGCCCCGGTGCCGGCCCGGTGGATCACCACGAGCGCGCTCAGGCCGGAGGAGTCGCAGAGGTGCACCCCGGCGAAGTCGAGTTCCAGCTCCTGGTGGCCGTCGCGGCGCAGGTCGGCCACGGCGTCGACGAGTTCCGGCGCGGTGTCGAAGTCCAGCTCCCCGGCCAGCCGCATTCGGGCGGAACCGGCGCCGAGCCGGTCCACCTCGATGGTCAACATCTGGGAGGGCACGTTTCCATGTTCCCAGCCAGGCGCGGCCGGGAAACCCCCGGGGTCACGCGGACGCTGTCGAACCCGGCGCGGCGAGGCCCGGCGCGTCGTCGACCGGCGAGCGGTCGAGCAGACCGGTGACGCCGGTCAGGTCGAGGATGGTCTCCAGGAACCGGGGGACCGACCGCAGCTCGATGGCGGTGCCTGCGTGCTGGCCCTCCCGCCAGGCGTGCACGATCACGGACAGGCCGGTGCTGTCCATGAACTGAAGGTCGCCGAAGTCGAACACCAGCGTCGTCGGACGCGCGGTGAGCAGCCGGTCGATCTCGGCGCGCAGCGGGCCCGCCGTGGCGTACGCCAGGTCGCCGCCGACGACTACCACCGGGACGGGCGGGTTCGATCGATCCACGGAGATGCTCAGCGGGCTCGCCTCGGGCCTTCTCCGTTGAGGAACCACGTCACGCCTTTCCGCGGGGTTGCCGGTCGGGCCGGTATCGACAGGATCGTAACAACAGCGCCATCACCTCGCTGGATGCGCGAGCGGGCCGCAGCGCCGTGGGGTGGCGGTCCCGGCATACCGGCGTAGGGTGGGCGGTGATACGTGACCACAGGCGCCGGGTCCGGCGCCCCCGGGTGTCGACGAGGAGAGTGGGGCTCAGCTGGTGACTGCTGCCGACGTCAGGGGTGCCGACCCGGGCGACGGACGGATCTCCACGCCGAGCGCCGCACGGGCTCCGGCGTGGTCCGCCGCCGCGCCGGTGCCGTCCGCCCTGCCGCCGCTGGCAGCCGACCACGACCTTACCGTTCCCAACTGGTCCGAGGTGGTCGAGCACTTCCGTGAGGGCCTGGTCGTCTGCGACGCCGACGGTGTCGTCCAGCACGTGAGCCCGGTCGCGGAGCGGCTGATCCCCGAGGTGACGCCCGGCGAGCTGCTGGCCGCGGCCGGCCCGGTCCCGCTGCGCGGCGACGGCCCGGCCGAGTTCACCCACCACGGGCGGCGGCTGCGCGTACGCCCGGTCGCGTTGTCCCACCGACGGCGCTGCTGGTACGTCGACGACGTCACCGAAAGCGTCAGCCGGGCCGACGCGCTGCTCGCCGAGCGGGCCCGCTCGGCGTTCCTCGCCGTGGTCGGCGAGAAGCTCGGCAACCCGCTGCACCCGGACCGGGCCGCCGCCGCCGTGGTGCGCCTGGCCGTACCCACGGCGGCCGACGTGGCGGTCCTCGTCCTCGCCCCCCGCTCCGGCCGCGCCCGCTGGTGGCGGGCGGTACGCGCGGACGACCGGCCGCCGGTGGTGGACAGCGGGGTGCTGCCCGCCACGGCGCTCCCCGTGGCCATCGAGGCCGGCCTGGCCGGCGCCGAGCCGCACGAGCTGGACTGGCTGGTCGAGCAGGCCGCCGAGGCGGGCTGGCTGCCCGGCCTGGACACCTCCGGCGCCACCGCCCGGGTGGTGCCGCTGCCCGGCCGGGAGGCGCCGGCCGGGGCCCTGCTGGTGGCCCGGCGCGCCGACCGCTGGTACGACGAGGCCGACGTGGACCTGGTCCGCGCGTTCGCGGCCCGCGCCGGCGCGGCGCTGACCACCGCCATGCTCTACCGCGACCAGGCCGAGGTCGCCGACACGTTGCAGGCCAGCCTGCTGCCGGTCGAGCCGGCCTCGGCGACGGGGGTGCAGTGGGGCACCGCGTACCGGCCGGCGCAGGCCGGGCTGCGCATCGGCGGTGACTTCTACGGCTCGCACCGGCTCGCCGACGGCGGCTCGGTCTTCTTCCTCGGCGACGTGTCGGGCAAGGGCGTGGAGGCGGCCGTGTTCACCGGTCAGCTGCGCCAGTGCCTCCAGGCGTTGCACCGGGTCGAGACCCAGCCGGGACGGCTGCTGAAGCTGCTGAACGACGCGCTGCTGGAGACCACGCAGGCGCACGGGCAGGGCCGGTTCGCCACCATGGTGCTCGGCGTGGCCCGGCCGCACCGCGACGGCGGCCTGACGCTGACCCTGGCCGGCGGCGGGCACCTGCCGCCGCTGGTGCTGCGGGAGTCCGGCGAGGTCGAGGTGGTGCCGTTGCGCGGCATGCTGATCGGTGTGGTGCCCGATCCCCGCATCGGCGAGGTGACGGTGCACCTGGCACCGGGGGAGACCTGCCTGTTCTACAGCGACGGGGTGACCGAGGCGCGCGGCGGCCGGCGCGGTGACGAGCAGTTCGGCGCCGAGCGGCTGCTCAACGCGGTGACCGGCTGCCACCGGATGCCCGCGCCGGCGCTCGCCGAGCGGGTCGAGCAGGTGACCTGCGACTGGCTCGCGCACGGCGACCACGACGACATCGCCGTGCTGGCGCTGCGGGCCACCGGCCCGGCCGGGCGGGCGCCGCGGCACCTGCACGCGGTGCCGGATCCGGCCGTGACCGAACGAACGAGGGAGCTGTTCGCGTGACCGTGCCGACCGTCGAGGCCGACCCGGGCCACGCCTTCCCCCGCTATCTGGAGTGCCTGGCCGACGCCGACGAGTCCGCCGCCGTGTCGGTGGCCCGCGGGCTGCTGGAGGCGGGCGTGCCGGCCGAGCGGGTGCTGCTGGATCTGGTCGCCCCGGCCCAGGCCGAGGTGGGCGAACGCTGGGCCCGCAACGAGTGGAGCGTCGCCCAGGAGCACGCCGCCACCCACATCAGCGAGCGGGTGGTGGCCGCTGTGGCCGCGTACGCCGATCCCCGCCCGACCCGCGGGCGGATCGTGATGGCCTGCATGGACGGCGAGTGGCACGCGCTGCCGGCCCGGCTGGTGGCCGAGGTGCTGCGGCTGCGCGGCTGGCAGGTCGTCTTCCTCGGCGCCAGCGTCCCGGCCGCGCACCTGGTGTCCTACCTGCACCGTTACGACGCGGAGGCGGTGGCGCTGGCCTGCGCGCTGCCGATGCGGCTGCCGCACGCCCACCGGATGGTGGAGGCGTGCCGCCGCTCCGACGTGCCGGTGGTGGTCGGTGGCCGGGGCTTCGGCGACGACGGCCGCTGGGCCCGCGTGCTCGGTGTGCCGTGGGCGCCCGACGCGCCGGCCGCGGCGGACCTGGTGGCCGACGAGCGGGCGCTGCGCGAGACGCCGCCCGCGCGGTTGGATCACCTGGCCGACGACGAGTACGTCAGCCTGGTCAAACGGCGCGGCGAGCTGATCGACAGCGCCCTGGCCGATCTGCGCGAGCGGGTGCCGTCGACGGCCGGCTACACCCCGGCGCAGCTCGACTCCACGATCAGCGACCTCGGCTACATCGTGGACTTCCTGGCCGCCGCGCTCTACGTGGACGACGCGACGCTGTTCACCGGGTTCGTCGAGTGGCTGGTGGAGATCCTGGTCAGCCGCGGGGTGCCGGCGGGCGCGGTCGGGCTGACGCTGGAGCACTATGGACAGCAGCTGCGCGACTTCCCGCGCGCGGCCGCCTTCCTCGACCGGGGGAGGGCCCTGGTG
>NZ_LEKG01000021.1:0-58483 GCF_001029515.1 Micromonospora sp. RV43
GCCACCTGACCTGACTGTTCCGCACCGCACCACCACGGCCGTCGCCCGGCCGACCGCGCGAACCCGCGCACCCCCGGGCACGGCCGCACGGCCGTGCCCGGAGACCACCAGCGATCCGCATTGGAGGACTCCATGCACCGCCACACGACTGCCGTCGAGCGCCCCCTCCGTCCGGCCACCCGCCGGCGGCCCGAAGTCGCCCCGCACATCCTCGCCCTGCTGCACCAGGCCCAGCAGGGCGACCGCGACGCCTTCGCCGCCCTCTACCTGACCTACCGCGAACCGGTCACCCGCTACGTCGCGGTGCGGCTGCGCGGCCGGGACCGCGACCTGATCGCCGACCTCGTCCAGGAGACGTTCACCAACGCGCTGGCCGACCTCGGCTCGGCCCTGGCCGACGTGCGCGGCTGGCTGATCTGGCAGGCCGCGAAGGCATGCAACCAGCACGACTGGTCGCGCCGCCGCTACCTGCGCGCCGCGTACGCCGTGCGCGAAGACGCCGACCGCAGCCCGGCCGCCCAGGTCACCGCCGAGCCCGCCCCGACCCGGCTCGGGCGGCTGCCGTTCGTGCACGCGATGGCCCGGCTCACCCCCGACCAGCGCCGCGCGATCCAGCTGCGCTACCTCGACGGGTACCCGCGCGACGCCGCCGCACGGCTCATGGGCCGCAGCGTCTGGGCCGTGGGCGACCTGGAGCGGCGCGCGCTGCGCCGTATGCAGATCACGCTGACCACCCCGCCGGTGACCGCGTAACCCGGGTAGCCGCCAGGCGCGACCGCCTGACCGCCCGCCACGCGGCACCCGCACCACAGACCCGGCCGATGCCCGGCCGACCGCGCGAACCCGCGCACCCCGGGCACGGCCGCACGGCCGTGCCCGGATACACCAATCCGAACAGGGAGAATCCGTTGCACCCCAACGACCCGAGCCCCGGCATCCCGCCCCGGCTCCTCCACCGCCCCACCGTGGGCGGACTCGTCGTTCCCTACACCACCCTGCAACTGCCGGACGGCCGGTGGCGCTTCGGCGCGGTCGACGTCGATCGCCAGACCAAGGCGCTCAACGACCGGCTGTGCCAGACCTGCGGCACCGGCCTGGAGCGCCGGATCGTGTTCGCCATGCGCGACATGGACCTGGACGCGATGTCCGCCGACGAGCCGGGCATGCACCCCGAGTGCGCCGCATACACGGCCGCCGCCTGCCCGATGCTGGCCGGGCGGATGAGCCACCACCACACCCACTCGGTCGAGACGCAGCTGTCCGCGCTCGGCGTCGCCTTCCACGGCGACCTCACCACGCAGGCGCGGCTCGGTCGGCCGGCAGCGGCGTGGAGCCTGGCCTGGACAAGCGGCTACGAGGTCTACCTGCACCCGCGCACCGGGCGGTTGGCCGCGCGGATCGCTGCGGTCCAACTGCTGCGGGTCCGGCCGATCGTCACGGCGACGGCGGAGGGCCGGTCATGAGCCGGCACGTCGTCGCGATCTACCACAACACCGAGTCACGGTTCTTCCCGTACGAGGATGGCCACGAGCTGCGACAGGTGATCTCCCACTGGCGGCAGTGGCCCACCGGCACCGACCCGATCGAGATCGTCGACTGGGCCTGGCAGGTGTTCAACGCCGACCTCGACATGCTGGAGGCGCGCCGCGGTATGCCGCAAGGCGAGGCCGACTTCCTCATCGCCGCCGCGTACCGGCTCATGCGCCGCCGCTCGCTATCGGTGGGCGACGTCGTCTCGGTCACCGCCGAAGGCGTCGTCACATGGCTGGCGTGCGAGAACGACGGCTGGCGGCAGATCGCCGCCCCGGCCGCGACGACCGGCGCACCGCTGACCGCCGAGGCCGTCTACGGCTACGTCCGAGGCGGCAGCGATGACTAGCACGCATCCCTGCCTGGCCCACCGCCCCGGCCACCACGACGACACGTGCCTGCAGGGGCCGTGCGGCTACTGCGGCACCGACCTGCGCACGACCGCCTCCGGCGAATGCCGCTCGTGCCTGAAGATCGTCTGCGAGCAGTGCGACGCCGGATACGACCCCGACGCCGGGCCGATCTGCGCCCGATGCGCACAACCAGGCGACGGGCCCGGCCCGGCCGACTCGCCACCGGACGGCTGGCAGCTGCACCGCCTCGTGGTGTTCCTGCTGTGGCTGTCCTGCGGGCACCAGGTCAGCCTGTTCGTCAACGGGTGGTACCCGGTCGCCGTCGCCTGCTGCGAACGGCTCGGCGGCACCATCCAGAACGGCGTCTACGTCGCCTACGCATCCGAGGTGAACTACGTGCGGGTGATCAGCGAACGGTATGAGCACCGGCCGCCCGGCACACCGCCTGAGCCGTCCGAGCTGCGCGGCCGGTGGCCTCGCACCGACGACCCGTACCGCTCGCCACACCCCGGCACGGGACGCTACCCCGCCCGCGTCGGCGCCGTCTGGAGCTTCGACGGCTCCATCGCGCCGGCCACACCGAGCTAACCCGCCTGCCAGCCACGCCGCCATCACCGGCGGCTGAAACACGAAAAGACGGCCCGCCAGAAGGCGGGCCCTCTTCAACACCCAGGACCCGGGACGCACCGCCTGGAAACGAACGCGTCCCGGGTTCTCCAACTTGCATTGGAGGAGTCCAGTGTTCACCACAATCCTGGTGGCCGCCATCATCTACACGGCAGTCACCATCCTCGCCGGGGCCTGCGTCGGCTTCGGCGTGGGCTGCCTGGCCGCCCGACCCGCCATCGCGCAGCTGCGCGACGAGCTGGCCGACGCCGCCTGGCAACTGGCCCACGACCCGCTGACCGGCCTCTACAACCGGCGCGGCCTGCGCACCGCGTACGCGGCGTTCGCGGCCACCTTCCCCGGACAGCCGGTCGTCGCCGTCCTGCTCGACCTCGACGGGTTCAAAGAGATCAACGACGACCATGGACACGACGTCGGCGACGAGGTCCTGATCGAGATCGCCGAACGGCTCGCTCACGTCGCCACCATGTACGGCGGTGAGATCGCCCGGCACTCGGGCGATGAGTTCGCCGGAATCTTCCCCGTCCGCGAGCACGGCATCAGCCAGATCGCCGATGCGCTGCTGGCCGCCGTCGCCGCGCCGATCGACGTCCAGGCCGCCACCGGCCCGGCCGCCGTCGCTCTCTCCGCCAGCATCGGCGTCGCCGTGGTCGACAGCAACGACCCGCTGGAGGACGCGGCCCTGCACCGCGCCGACATCGCCATGTACCACGCCAAGCACGGCGGCCGGAACCAGCATCTGCTCTACACCCCGGGCATGACCATGCCGCCCAGCGAGGCCCGCCGCGGGCGGCGCCTGCGCGACCTCCACCAGCAGCGGGGGGTGACCGCATGACCGGCCCTCGTGAGGAAATGGCCTGCGCCACCTGCCTGACCCCGCTCAACACCCTCGACGACCAGTACATCCACCCCCCGTACCGCGACAACGACGGGCACCCGCCGGTGCCCGTCCCAACCAGCCAGCTCGACACGGTCAACCGGACCTGCGACTTCTGCGGCGACCAGCACCCGATGTGGACATTGATCGGCGGCAACGTCAGAGTACTGGCGACCAGCAGCCAAACCGGCCTGATGCAGGACATGGGCGAGACCTGGGCCGCCTGCGTACCCTGCATGGCAGACCTCGACGCCGGACGAGCGACGAAGGTGGTCGACCGCGCGGTACGACGCATGCACGTGCACGACATACCCTTCGCCCACGTCGAGACCAACAAGCTCCACCAGGCATTCCTGCGCCAGCGGCGACCCGGCCGCGTCCTGCTCACCACGACCGCTTGGCCAGACCTCGACTTGCGTCCCCGCGACCTTCCGAAAGTCCGTGACAGGCTGGCGTCGTTCTACCGCGGCCCCCAGGAGCTACCGACAACTCTCCGCATCAGCTACATGCGAACCCATCTGGCAGACAGTCTCGACCGCGCCCGGCTCTACTGGATCGACGACAGTTTCACCGAGCTGGCCGAACACGCCGCCTCGCAGCTGCCGGCGGTCACCACCAGCAAAGACCTCGCACCCTGCGACGACGGGCTACTCGTCTGGGCTCGCCCGGCGACAACACATCGGATCACCGCCGTCTCCTGGTCAACAGGCGACAACGTGATCGAGGCTGTCGTCTACCGCGCCATCGGTAGTGGTCTCGAGGACCAACCACTACAACACCTGCGCGAAGAGGTGGGCTGGCTGGTACCCGTGCGAACCTTCCAGTTACGGCACAATCAGTCCGCCGACAGCCCGCCGGACGGCCGGTCCGCGATACTGCTGGCCACCTGGCTACTCATCGCCCAGAGGGCGGCCGAGGACGTACCGGCAGAGATCGACAAGGCGATACGCAAGAAGTACGCCCGCGCCCAGCGACCGTTGCCCGACGTACGGATCGTGCGCATCCGTACCCACGGCCAACGAGACGACGAGGCCAAGACCACTGGAACCGGCGGCAGCCGGACCTACACCAGCCGCGTCTGGGTTACCGGGCACTGGCGAAACCAGGCATACGGGCCAGGCCGAACCCTACGCCGCCCGGTCTACATCCATCCGTTCCTACGCGGCCCTGAGGACGCGCCGATCAAGCTGAGCACCACAGTGCGTATCCTGAATCAGCGCCACGGCAACAAGGCCCAAGGCAACTGACGATGTCCCTGCGTGTGGTGGCGGCATTCCGCCGCCACCACACGCAGGCGATCGCCCTTTTCGTGCTTGACGAACTCTCTGAGCCCTCATTCCGACGCTCTACGAAATCGCCTCGAGCGCTGGTGCTACCGGTCTGCCTGCGTCGGCAAGATAGGCACTAGTCAAAGGTGGGTTGCTGGTGGTAGCCGGCCGAGGATCGGCATCGGGCGGAATGCTTCCGCGTACGCAGAGCTAATCCGGCGGCCGTGGAGCCTTCCGAGGGCCTCGGCCATCGGGCCGAAGTGATCGAGGATCGGCTGGGATGTGTGTGCTCGAAGGGCGTCGATCTTGGTGGGCCAGTGGGCGCTGACGTCGATGATGGTGGGCAGGTCGAGTGGGCGGCCATTCTGGTCGAGGTTGTTGTAGCCATCACTGTGGTAGGCCCGTTGCGGGTGGCCGGTGCTGATGACGACGTCGGGTAGGGCGCGGAGGACCGTTTCGGCGCATTGGCGGTGTTCGGGGTGGATGTCGCTGGTCGGGTGGGTGATCAGCACATCGGGACGGACTTCCCTGAGCACAGTGGCGGCGGCGGAGACGGAGAGCTGGTCCATGAGGTAGAGATCGGCCCCGAGGAGGCGTGCGCCGGCTGTGGCCTCAGCGTCGCGGACTGCGTCGTGGTGTGGGACGGCGATGACGGCCGTGCCTCCGTCGCTGACGTGGCGTGCGATGGTGCCGCCTGCCCATAGCTCGGCGTCGTCTGGGTGTGCCATGACGGTGAGCAGGACGGGAGCTGGCGTCACCACAGGCCGAGTTTCTCAACGACCTCCGCCGGTGGCGGCAGGAGTTGGCTCTGCTGGCCGGTGGGGGCGATAGGGACGTCGAGGTGGCGGTTGAGGCGGATCATGTCTCGCCATTTGCGGGCGAGGTCGAGTTGCTCACGGACGGTGCGGCCACGTCCGGTGTCTAGCCGTCCGGTGCTGGGCAGCTCGTCAAGTGTGATGCCGTCGGCGAGGAGGGTGGCCGCGGTTTTGGCACCGATGCCGTGGATGCCGGGGATGTTGTCGGCGGGGTCGCCGGTCAGTGCGCGGAAATCGACCCATTGTGCGGGTGTGACGTGATGACGGGCGAAGACGTCGGCGGGGCCGATGTAGCGCTTGCCGGGGCGCATTTTGGTGTTGAGGACGCGGACGCGGTCGGTGATGAGTTGGTAGTAGTCGCGGTCGCGGGACATGATCACGATTGGGCGGGGCGGCGGGGTGGTGCGGACGAGCGTGGCGATGACGTCGTCGGCCTCGGCGTGGTCGAGTTCAGTCCAGGCGATGCGGTGCTGGTCGAGGCCGCGCTTGACGTCCGGGAGGAACTGGATCGGTGCCAGTGCGGCTTCGTCGGTGGGCCGTTGGGCCTTGTAGGTGGGGTCGAGTTCTTTGCGGTCGCTGCCGCCGTACTGGCCGTCGAACACGACGATGACCTCGGGTTGGTCGATGAGGTCTTCGCGGATGGCGACGCGGAGTAGGGCGAAGAACGCGAAGACGCCGGTGAGAAGGCGGGTCTTGTCGCGGGAGCGGATTTCGGCGGGGAAGCCGAAAGTGGCGCCCCAGAGCAGGTTGTGTCCGTCGACAAGCAGGAGCGGGCAGGGTCGGGGTGCGGATGGCAGGACGGAGCCGCCCATCAGCTCACCACCTTCAAGAGTTGGTTAGCGACAAGGGCGGGCCAATAGTCCCGCGAGCGGTAGTACGCGGCCCGTGATGCTGCCGCGTAGCCTACCGGGTCGGTCAGCAGGTGCTGGGCGGCGCGCCACAGGCCGTCGGGGCCGGACCGGTAGGGCGCAATGATGCCGCCGTCGCCGATCAGGTGGGGTAGGTTTCCGACGTCGTAGGCGACCACCGGGGTACTTGCGGCCAGGGCTTCCAGTGCGACGAGGCCGAATGTCTCGGCCCGCGACGGCACGATCACGACGCTTGCGCCGACGAGCCAGGCCGAGACCTCGTGCCAGGCGAGGCCGGGCAGAAGGGTGACGCCGGGTGTTGCGGCGGCGAGGGCCTGGCACCTGCGGCGTACTTGTTCCTGGCTGCCGGCGGCCAACTCGAAGGGCGCGTCGGCGACCGCGACCTCGATGGGACGGTCGAGTACAGGGATGGGGTCGAGTAGCTCAGCGACGCCCTTCTCCGGTCCCAGGCGGGCGAGGACGCGAACGGGACCTATTGCCCAGAGCTGTTGACGGTCGCTGAGGGATTGAGGTTCCGGCACGGTGAGCAGGGTGTTCGGCACCACGCTCCAGCTGCCGCTGTCGTAGCCGCGGGCTGCTGCCTCGCTCAGCACGGTGGCCGAAGGGGCGATGATGGCGTCAGGGTTGCGGGCCAGCGCCGGTTGTAGGTCCGCGTCGTGGCCGACGACGTGCGCGGCGAGGATGTTGCGGACGCCGGGGTGGGTCGGCATTATCCGGCCGAGTCCCCACAGGGCGTCGACGTAGACGACGGCACGTACCTGGTGCCGTCGAAAGAGCCGTTTCAGTTCCGCGCAGATCGGCGCGGCAGACGCGTCGATGGCTTCGCGGAGGGTGGCGTCGTCGCAGGGAAACTGCACGTCGAGGCTGTGTAGCCGTTCGATGGGCACGTTGTGGTAGGTCGATGGCGCGGCCGGATCGGCGGTCACGATCACGGACCTGCCTTGGATCTGTTGGATGCCGGCGGCGTGCGCGATGACCGCGCGTTCCATGCCGGCTGGGATGTTAGGTCGCCAGGAGGCGAGGACGAAGGCGATGGTCATGGGGTCTGGACCCGGCTCGGGATGGGCAGGTCCTCGATCGGCGCGTCGGCGGCGGGTGGCTGTTCCCAGGGAAACGAGACCCAGTCGTCGACGGTCCAGATCCACAGGTCCGGGTTGAGCACGCTTCCGGCGTTGCGGCACAAGGCCACGGTGCGCAGGGCGACTTCTGGGCCGAGATATGCCGTGAGTTCGGGCAGCAGGGTGGTGAAGGTGGCGCCCGTGCCGCAGATGTCGTCAACGACCAGGACTTTGCCGGTGAGGCGGTGCCCGGCCAGTTCCCTGGTCAGGGGGTCGAGGTCGTAGGTGACGACGCCGGTCGCTTCGCTGTAGGTGGCATCGGTGGGGTTGTGCTTGGCGTTGACCCGGTAGGTCGGGACGTGCAGAAGTTCACTGACGCCTTGCGCTGGGGCGAGGCCGCCGTTGGCGATACCGATGGTGGCGGTGATCGGCGAGTGCCGCCGTCGGGCTGCGTCGGCCAGTACCTCGACCGCTCGATAGTAGGTGTCGAGTTGGATGCGGAGGATGCGTTGGCGACGGAACTGGCGCGGCTGAACTGGTGAGTGTCGAGGTGCTTGGCTGTTCATGCGTTGCCGTCCCGGGTGGTGAGGGCGAGGTCGGCGGCGCTGCGTAGGGGGTGCAGGCCGTCGATGTTCAGGGCGGTGCTGTCGTTGCGCCAGACTCGGCCGTCTGCGCGGATGACGGTGAAGTTGCCGGCGACGTCGCGGGTGCGCAGCCGCATGTGGAGCCGCTCGGGAACATTGAGCGCGGTGAACAGCTTCGTTGCGTCGTCGTCGCTGAGCAGTTCGTCGGGCAGGGCGGTGCCGGCGCCAATGGGTAGCATCTGCAGGGCGCTGAACCCGCAGGCCCCGAGTCCGGCGGCGAGGTTGACCATCTCTTGCAGGTAGCCCGCGGTGCGGCGCATGAGGACGGTCTGGATCTGCACGGGGATGCGCAGCGCGACGGCGGCCCGGATGCCTTCGACGGCTCTGGCGAAGCTGAGCGGTCCCCGGATGGCGTCGTGGCGGCCAGGGTCGGGGCCGTCGAGGCTTACCCGGATGGCGTCGGTGTGCTCGGCCAACTCGGCCGCGCGGCGGGCCAGGTGCCAGCCGTTGGTGGTGATGGACACGGCGCTGTGGCCTCCGCTGCGAACGGTTTCCAGCAGCTCGGGTAGGTCTCGCAGCAGCAGCGGCTCACCGCCGGAGATGTCAACCCCGAGAACATTGGTGTCGGCGAGGATGTGGGCGACGCGGCGCCGTTCAGAGAGGTTGGCCTCGCGCACGGTGGTGTCATCGAGGCACTGCGGGCAGTGCAGGTTGCAGCGAACGATCGGTGACCAACAGACACTGTCCGGGGTGGGCCGGTCGAGGTCGCTGGGTGCGACGACTGGCCAGGCCGTCACGGTGGTCTGGGCGAGGGTGATCCGGCCGCTGCCGATGGGGGTGGGTGCGCGGTGGGTCATCCCGGATGCGGGGTCGTGGACGAGGTCGCCGTCGGCGGCGAAGGTTCGCATCATCGCAGGGTCACTGCCTTCCGCAAGAGCTTGTCGGCGCGCTCGGCCAGATCCGCGGCGCGGCCGGTGGGTGCGGGCTGCTCGCAGAGCTGCCGGTGCAGGGCAATGCGGGGTGCGGCGCCGGTGAGTTTTGTCTTCCAGGCGGCGGCGGGATTGGGTGGGTCGATGTGCCAGCCTCGGGCTTGCCGCAGCGGGATGACGAGGCAACCGTGACTGATGAGGGCGGCTCCCAGATGGGTGTCTTCGGTGCTCCAGCCCATCGCGCCGAAGCTGGGGTGAAAGCCGCCGACGTCCAGCACCGCATGGCGAGGCGCGGCAACGAGGGCGGTGACGACCATGCGGGGCAGGTCCCAGTCGTAATACGTGCGGCCGTGGCCAAGGTCGATGAATTCCCGGGTGTCCTGCAGGGGCCTTCCGACGAACTCGTCTGGGTAGACCTGGCCGGTGTAGAACATCGGTACGCCTGCCGGCGGGGTCCATCGCACTCGATGGTCCGCGTCGAGGTCGGGCTCGCCGTGCGGCACGGCCGGGCAGCCGTCGGTGTCGGGCAGGTACGGGGTGTTGTGGCGGAACCCGACGAGGACGGTGTCGTGCCGGGCGCGGGCGGCGATGTCGGCCAGGACGTGATCGCGTACGACCATGTCGGCGTCGAGGAACACGATCGTGTCGCCGGTGGCGAGGTGGACGCCGACGTTGCGGGCCGCTCCCGCCCCTGAGCGGGAGTGCAGGCGGACGGCCCGATCGACGCGCGGATGCGCGGCGAGCAGTTCGGCGGTGGCGTCGGTGGACGCGTCGTCGACCGCGATCACCTCGACGGTCGCCGCGGTGCGTTGCTCGGCGAGCGCATCGAGGACCGGCGGAAGGCTGTAGGCGGTATCGCAGGCGGGGATGATCACGCTGAGGCGGGCTGTGTCGCCGAGCTGCGGCGGCGTCAGGGCGTGCCAGTCCAGGCCGGTTCGCTCGGTGAAGGCCGTGGTGACATGGCGGTGGTCGTTGGCGGTGGCGGCGAGCGCCTCGTTCAGGGTGGCGGGCACGCTCACCACCCCCACACGTCGAGGATCGCGGCGGCCTGCGGCCAGCCGTCCGCGTGGTCGGCGATCCAGTGAATCCGAGGCCGGTGGGAGTCGGCGAGGAGGTCAGCGAGCAGCACCAGATAGAGCGGTTCGGCGACAACGAGGATGTCATCGGGGATGTGGTCGCTGTGCAGGTCGGCTTGCAACTGTGCCCAGACTCGCGGCCGTAGCTCGGCGGCGCGGGCGGGGTCGAGGGGACGGTCGTAGGTGTGCAGGCGGGTATCAGCGGTGACGAGACCGTGCTCAGCGGACAGGAACCGGACCCGGCTGCGCTGATGCGGCAGGTGACCGACCCGGGCGCGCAGGTGCGGCACACAACCACCGTCGTAGAGGTCGAGGGCAGGCAGCGGCCTGAGCGTGGGCGTCTTTTCCGCCGAGCAGCCGACGATGACCAGCTCTGCCTGGCTGTGGGCTTCCGAAACGGTGTGGGCAATGGCCTTGGCGGGGTTCGCCAGTCGCGGGCGTCGAAGGTTCATGGGGTACGCACCGGCCTCACGGAGATGCCAGGGCTACGCCGTTCCACCGGCGCCGCATTGAGGAAGGTGGTGTGGGCATACAGCGGCGGGGAGGCGTATGAGCCACCCCGGATGATCTTTCCCTGGCCCATGGCGGTGCTGCTGGTCCATTCCCAGACGTTGCCCGCTAGATCCAGCACGCCCTGCGGTGTGGCACCCGCCGGGTGCCGCCCGACCGGCTGCGTGGCGCGTGGCGACTGTCCGGCACCGGTGAGCAGGGCACGGCCGGGGGTCCACGGTTCGTCGCCCCACGGGTACAGGCGGCGACTCGGTCCGGCGGCGATCCACTCCCACTCCACCGACGTGGGCAGGCGCCCGCCTGCTTCGGCGGCGAGCCGGACGGCGTCGTCGTAGCTGATGCCGGTGACCGGCAGATCGGTGCCGCCGACACCGCACTGCGCGTCGGTGAGCGGCGTCTGCGCGACGAGGAGAGCAGGCACAGGACGGGGTTTACGGGCGTCGCCATAGAGGCAGGTACCGGCAGGGACGTGTACCCAGCGCACGGTGCGACTGGCTGCCGGCGGCCTGGTCTGCGTAATGGTCATCGCAGGGGTTCCCTTCATCCGTCGATGAGGAAGAGGTCTTCGGTGTTGGCCTGGTGCGGCGGCCGAATGCGGCTCTTGCGCGGATGCGGTTGCATCTGCACCGTGGCGAGGGCGGCGGTGAGGGCGTCGAACGCGGCGACCGCGCCGAGCTCGTCCGCCGCGAAGATCAGGTAGTTGTCGGCGAACCGCACGATCGGCCAGTCAGCGAGCAGGGCGTCAACCTGGGACAGGCGCAGGTGAAACAGCACCGGCCACAGGCCGCTTCCCGGGACGAGTGGTGTCGGCAACGCCTCGACGGCGCGGCGAAACAGGCGCAGGAACGAGCCGTCGGCCACGTGGACGGCGAGCCAGTCCACGAACTGTTCGCTGCTGCCGCCCGCCGAGGCACCCGCCACATCGACATCGGCGACCCACTGCCGCCCGGCCGCCAGGTGCTGCTCGGCTTGCCGTAGGGCGGTGATCCGGTTGCGGCGCGGCCGGTACGCCGACACCCAGTCCGCCAAGACATGGCGCTCGAGGATCGGCTCCACCGCCCGGCGCATCGCCCGGTGCACGATGCGGTCCTCCACCGTCGGGATCACCGCGGGGAACACCTTGCCGGTGTACGAGGTGATCTCGATATGCCGCAACGGGCCCGGCTCCCATGTGCCTGCCCGTAGCCGGTCGGACAGCTCACCGAGACGTGCTCGCAGCCCGTGGCGGTAGCCGGCCCAGGTGAGCCCATCCGCACCCGGTGCGGCGGCACGCCGCATACCGAGCCGGGCCGCCGCTACCAGATGCGGCAGGTCCACCAGGAAGGGCATGAGGGAGTGCGCTCGGGGCTGCGCGGGTCGGGTTCGTTGCGCTATCGTGGGGCTCGCTTGGACGGCAGGAACGATCCCGCCGCCGACGATCACAGGGCCGCTACCCCACACGCGCGGCCTGTCGCGGCGGGAACGACGGCCCCGTCCAAGCCCATCTGACGGGCGTGAGCCCGGTGAATCAGCGGCCACGGGTGTCCTCCCACAGCAACACATGCAGGCGGCTGCTCAGGTGCCAACCTCTGGCCAGAACCGCGTCCGCGATGTCACGCATCCCGGTCAGGACCGCATCGCTGGTGGTGCCCTCCGGCATCACCCACACCGGGTCCAGCCCGAACCGGGCCTGGAGCTGGGCGATCTCGTCCAGCTCCGCCACGCGAGTGACGACGAACTTGAACACGGCCCGCCCGGAGGTTGCCAGCGCCGATAGGGCGACTGGGTTGAGTCGCCGAAGACCGTCCCGCGGTCCGGCGAAGTTGAGCAGCTTCGGAGACACGTTGAACGCGGCTGTCGTTGCCAGCAGATCCGGCAGGGGGATAACCGTGCCGTTGGTCTCGATTTCCACCCGTCGCCCCGCCTCGGTGACCCCCTTCACCACGGTCAGCAGCCGGTCTTGCTGCAACAGTGGCTCGCCGCCGGTGATCACGAGTAGCCGCGTGGGCTGCGTCAACACCCACCTGACGACGTCCTCGGCGGTGCGCTGGCTGGTGTGCGCGCGCAGATCGAACCGCGAGGTATCCCAGGTGTAGGGGGTGTCGCAGCGTGGACAGGACAGATTGCAGCGCGACAACCGCAAGAACAGCGCCTGCTGGCCGCTGCTTGGCCCTTCACCCTGCAACGTCGGTCCGAAGGTCTCCGCGACGAGCAACGGCAGCGTCGGCGGATCGGTCGGGGTCGCGGGTACGGCGGGCGTGGTCGGCGCGGTCATGGCAGGGCCGGCCCGTACTCGGCGAACGTGGATGCGGTTTCGGATACCCGGACTTTCTCGACCCGCACCGATTCAGGTAGCCGCAGGTGGTCGCAGCACCAGTGGTAGAAGTAGGCGGCGAGGTGCTCGCTCGTCGGTGGTGCGTCCAGGACGGTGTTGAGGTCGCGGTGGTCGAAGTGGTCGCGGACGTGCGCGCCGAACGGGGCGAGTTCGGCGAAGTCCACCACGAAGCCGGGCGGGTGCAGCTCTCCTTCGGAGACGAGATGCACCTCCACGGTGTAGCTGTGGCCGTGGACCCGGGAGCACTGGTGGCCCTCGGGCAGGTCGGGCAGCGAGTGCGCAGCCTCGAAGCGGAACTGTTTGCCGATGCGGTGCACCTAGCTCACCTCCGATGCGGTGGCGTAGTCGGTCGGGTCCGTCACGCCGGCCACGTCGAACGCCTCGCGCCGCTCGACGCAGGTGCCGCACGTGCCGCAGTGCTGTTGCCCGCCCTTGTAGCAGGACCAGGTGGTCGCGAAGGGCACACCGACGACGTCACCGAGCCGGGCGATGTCGGCCTTCGACCAGTCGATGAAGGGCGCGACGACGCGAAACCCTGCTGGCAGGAATCCTTCGTTCGCTATCCGCGCCATCGACTCGTACGAGGCGAGGAAGGCCGGACGGCAGTCGGGGTAGATCGGATGGTCACCCGCGTGGGCACCGAAGGCCACCGCGTCCGCACCGGCGGACACGGCGAGCGCCACGGCCACGTCGAGCATGATGGCGTTGCGGTTCGGCACCACCGTGGCGCGCATGGACACATCGGTGTAGTGCCCATCCGGCACATCGATGCCGGGGTCAGTGAGCGCCGAGCCCGACAGCACTGCCCCGAGGCCGGTCAAGTCGGCCACAAGGTGTGGCGCGCGCAGGGCCTCAGCGGTTCCTGCCGCGAAGTCCAGCTCGCGGCGGTGCCGCTGCCCGTAGTCGTACGACAGCAGCGTCACCCGCGACCCGGCGCGCTGCAGGGCATACGCCAGAACCGTGCTGTCCATGCCACCGGAGACGATGACGACGACGTGCGTGGGCACCGGAGTGACCAGCGGTAGTGCGAAGGCGCTCACGGTCGCCACCTCCGCCCGGCCAGGTTGAGAAACTCGGAACGCAATGTGGCGTCACGCTCCAGCCCGCCCAGCCAGGTCGAGGTCACCGTTGAGGCGCCCCGCGCCTTCGCGCCCCGCAGCGTCATGCACAGGTGCTCGGCCTCGACAATCACCCCGATGCCACCGTGGTCCGGGACGACCCGTTGCAGTCCGTCGGCGATCTGCTGCGTGACGTTCTCCTGGACCTGCAACCCGCGAGTGGCGCGTTCGACCAGCCGCGCCAACTTCGACAGCCCCAACAGCCGCGCGCCCGGAAGATAACCGACAGTCGCCGAGCCAACGAATGGCAGCAGGTGATGGGCGCAGATCGCAGCGAACGCCACATCCTGCACGATGACCAAGCCCTGATGCTTCGCGTCGTTGACGAAATCTGTCGCCTCGAACGGCGCCGGCGTCAGGACCTCGCCATATGACAGCACCATTCGTTCCGCCGTTCGCCGCAGGTGCTCTGCCTGGATGTCGACGCCGAGCGAAACCAGCATCTGCTCGGCGGCGGCAATTGCAGCGGCTACATCTGGGTTCTGCAACCGGTCCGGCTCCGGCGCTCGTGTTGCGATCACCGTCATGTGCCAACTCCTTTGTGAAGGTCCGCGCGCCCGGCGCTGCGGAGTCCAAACATGGGTTCACATTCGAGGCGTGCCGCGCCGCAGCGAGCACGACGCTGCTGAGGTCGCCCTGGACGTTGCGAAGCGGTACGGCCGTGTCCGACCCGATTGATGGCCGGCGGCAGCGGGACGGGGGATGCCCGCTACCGCCGGCCGTGGGACGAAGCCGCCGCGCCTAACCCAAGAACGGCGACCGGCCCCGGGCAGCCACCTTCGGGTAGCGGCTACCGGTGTGGGCTGAGGAGAGGTGACAGCTTCTCCACGGCCGGGTCTCTGTGCGGTTGCCACCTGACCTGCTTATGGGTCAGGCCGCCTTGCGGGCATGAATGGCCCTGCGTTCGTAGGAGCTGAGGACCACGGCCGGGTCGCGCATGAGTTTGATGAATCGGTCGAGGTCGTCGTGGCTGAGTTCGGGTTGGACCAGGTGGGGCCGCAGGTGCTCGGCGGCGTCGGCGAGGATGCGGCAGCCGGGGCCGCCGCCGGTCCAGGTTTCGACGCTTCGGTGAATGCACACGGGGCTCATGCCGTTGGCGAAAAGCAGCGCGGTAACGTCGTGCGGCCAGGTGGCGCGCCCATTGCCGGTAATGAGGCTGTAGATCCTCGCCACGAGGTGCTGCACCAGGTCGGCGTCCTCGCCGTCTGGTTGAAGCATCGCCGCAGCGTCCTCGCAGCGTGGGCGGAGCACCCGGGCGGGGGTGAACGGGAGGTCGGCCAGGATCAGCCAGCCGCCGGGCCGAAGCCGACCGATCATCTGCCCGATCTTCCCCTCCGGGTCGGCCAGCGGGCCGTGAAGCCACCGTGCGATGACGACGTCGATGGTGTCGGGCTGGCCGGGCATGTCGTCACCGTCGAGGTCGCGTCGGTAGACGTCGATGACGGCGGTCGGCGCGAGGTAGCTGGTGTCCTCGTCTACTGCGATGACTCTGCCCTTGGGGCCGACGAGGCGAGCTAGATGGGCGGTCAGCTCGCCGGTGCCGGCGCCGATCTCCAGTACGCGTTGGCCGGGCTGGATCGGGATGCGGTCCAGGTCGTGGCGGATGGCCGGGTCGAGCAGCTCCTGTAGGGGCGCGGACGACCGCGCGGCTTGTGTCCGTGTCATTGCTTCACTCCAGGTCGGTACGGTCGGTGAGGCAGGGCGGGTTGTGGTGGATCAGCCACACGCGCGCATGGCGCGGATGCACCTGCCGTTGCGCAGGGGCGGCGTTGGCGCTCGCGGCGGGTTCCCACCAGCGACGGGAGGCGTGGGTGCGGGTGAGCAGGAGGACGGACACCTGCGAACGCCATCCGCTCGCAGCGAGCGTCGCGGTTTCGTAGGCGAGGAGCTGTCCGGTGCCGGGGTCCAGGATCAGTAGGTGCCGGGTTCGGCCGTGCCTGCTGGTCGCGACGAGAGCGACACCGACGCGTCCGGCCCGGTCGAGCGCCGGGTGCGCGGTCAGGCCGCTGGCATCGGCGAGGACCCGCAGCGCGAGGCCCCGCTGCTGCCGGTCAGGGCTGTACCAGTGTGCCAGCGCCGCGAGGCCGTCCAGCAGGGCCGGGGTGTCGTCTCCCCATCCGTTGAGCTGGGCGCTGCTGATCAGCCAGGCGCTCGTCGTGTAGGCGTTGGTGAGGTTCCGCATCCAGAGGTCACCCGGTTGCCACCAGTCGTGGGCCACCTGCGGGCTCGGTGACCGTGTGGCCAACTCCGCACCGGAGTCGTCGGCGGCGTACCAGCGCACCGCTTGGGCTTCCTTCACACCGCCACTGGCGTTGTAGGTCCATCGGTGGTGGTGCACCACGTTGAAGCGGCCGGGTGTGGCATCGCAGGCAGTGGCGGTGATCCGCGCGGCCAGGTGCAGCAGCACCGGACGGGCCGGGCCGCCGGGACGCAGCCGCACCCCCGCCGACGACGCCGACGAGCCGGAATGTGGTGCCGGGTTTGGGACGGCGCAGCCGGCCCCGGCGTCCGGGTCAGCCACGATCGTAGACGTGGATGAAGGCTGAATGGTCAGCCCAGCCACCGCGACGAGCAGGGTCGCGGTGGTGGCGGCGACAGCCTTCGTGCTCGCGATCATCACGGGGATGTGGTCGTTTCTCAGGCGGACGGGACGGTGGTCTGGATGCGGGGCAGGAGTTGCGCGGCCTCGCCGATGACGGTTTGTTGTTGGGGGGTGAGGGGTTCGGTGGCGTAGCCGGCGACGACGGCCGCGAGGGGGTCGGTGACGTGGGTGGTGGTGCCGGCGAGTTCTTCGAGGAACGCCAGGGCGCAGTACGGGGTGTAGAAGGGGCTGTAGCCACCTTCGTGGGCGGCGATGAGCCGGCCGTGGCAGAGCCGGTCGGCGGCGCCGACCAGCAGCCGGGTCATGTGGCGGTAGGACGCGGCGGTGAGCATCTGCCGGGCGAGGGGGTCGAACACGCCCGCGTCGAAGCCGTTGGCGAGCAGGATCAGGTCCGGGGCGAAGCGGTCCAGCGCCGGCAGCACCACCTGGTCCATCGCGTGGAGGTAGGCGGCGTGGCCGCTGCCCGGCGGCAGGGGCACGTTGAGCGCGTACCCGGCTCCATTGCCGGTCCCGTTCTCGTGAGTCCACCCGGAGTCGGGTGGGAAACAGCCGGCCTGGTGCAGGCTGATGGTGAGCACGCTCGGGTCGTCGTCGAAGATGGCTTGGGTGCCGTTGCCGTGGTGGGCGTCCCAGTCCACGACCGCGACCCGGGCGAGCCCGAGTTCGGCCTGGGCGTGGCGGGCGGCGACGGCGATGTTGTTGAACAGGCAGAAGCCCATCCCGGCGTCGGCGGTGGCGTGGTGGCCGGGCGGGCGGACCAGGGCATAGCCGTTGGTGATGTCGCCATGGACGGCGGCGGTAACGAGTTCGATCAGCCCTCCGGCGGCGAGGCGAGCGATGTCGTAGCTACCGTGCCCGACCGGTGAGAAACCGTCTCCGGCATCACCACCGCCGCCGCGCAGCTCGCTCTGGGTCTTGATGTGATAGACGTAGGCGTCGGTGTGCACGCGCGTCAGTTCCGCGACGGTGGCCCGACGGGGCTCGATGACCATCAGATCACCCAGCAGACCGGATGCGTGGATCAGCTCGTGGACGCGTCGCTTCGCCTCGGGGTTCTCGACGTGCACGGCGGGTTGGATACCGGCGGTCGGGTTAGCGGGCAGCAGGCCGGCGCTGGTGCCGGTGTCGTGCCACAGGTACTCGGGGTGGAAGACGTAACCGGTGGTTGTCATGGTCGCCCTTCGTCAGTCGGGTGGCGGGTGCTGGTGTGGTCAGCGCACAGAGGAGCTGGTGGGAGATGCCGTCGCCGGCCTCGGTCGCGGGATCGGTCGGAATCGCGGTCGGGCGGCGGCGACGTCGGCGACGAAGGCGTCGACCTGGCCCGGGGTGATGCCGGGCATGCAGATGAGGTGGCTGGTGTCGCCGTCGGTGGCCAGGAGCCACTTTCGCCGTACGTGCTCAGGTGGGGTGGGGAAAACGACGGTGAAGGCGTGCGGGTGCCGCCAGGCAGGCCAGCCGGCGGCGTTGAGCTGCTCGACGGTGTAGGCGGCGAGCCGGCGGGCCTCGTCGGCCCGCCAGCGGTGCCCTTCCCGTCCGTGGGCGGCGATGGCGTGCCACAGCAGCGCGGCTGACAGGCCGCAGCGGGATCCGGTGATGGTGGTGTCCGCGGTGGCGGTGTAGGCAACGCGGCTGCCGGTGGTGCGCAGGTGATCGCGGATGAGCGCGATCCCGCACGGGGTCGGTGTGCCGAGGAACTTGTGGCCGCTGATCGCGACGCTGCCGATGCCGCTGGCGTCGTCGAGGGACAGCCGCCCGTCCAGCGCCAGGGGGATGCCGGACAGGGCCGCGTCGACGTGCAGGTGCCCGCCTGCGTGGTGTGCGTCGAGGACCGCGCGGATGCGGCTGGTGTCATCGACGGCCTCGGTCATGGTGGTTCCGGCGGTCGCGACGACGATGGCCGGGAAGCGGCGCCTCCTGTGGAGCTGCTCGGCGAGGTGCGCGTAGTCCATCTCCCCGTCGGGCTGCGCGCGGACAAGGACGCCGTGAGCGCCGAGCAGACGCACCACCTTGGCTACGGAGTAGTGGGCGGCAGTCGAGTAGTAGATCCGGGCCGTGGGGTCACGTCGGTGGGCGGCGTGTAGGGCGGACAGGTTTCCTTCCGTGCCGCCGCTGCTGACGTAGCCCCACCGGTCGTCGGCGGGCATGGTGAGCAGGTCGGCTACCCACGTGATGACCGCGCGTTCCAGCGCCCGCGTGTGCGCCACTCCGCCCTCGTCGGCGGGGTCGCCGATGTTGTTCCACAGCCTGCCGCCGAGGCGTGTCATGACCTCGGTGTGGTCGAGGTCCACGGCACCAGGGAACCCGATGCTCGTGGCCGCCGCGGCGTCGGCTTCACCGACGAGATGGTCAAGAACGGCCGTGATGTCGATCGGCGCGCGGCTCAGGTCCGCGGCGACGGCGAGGTTCAGGGTATGAGTCACGCCGGCCCCCCGCCGTGCAAGTGCGCGGTGAGAGTGTGGTGCAGCGCGCCGAGGTGCCGCCACACCGTTCGGGTGGCGTCGTCGCCGTCCTCGGTCAGGTTCTCGTGCCGGTTGTAGTAGGTGACGCGGTCCGGGTCGAGGGTGCGGTTGCAGCGGATGCCGTCCACGCCCAGGCGCGCGTGGGGGTCGCGGTCGATGTGCATGGCGGTGCCGTCGGTCAGCAGCACGTACGCCTGGCCTTTGAGGTCGAAGACCGACAGGCGATGCCCGCTGGCCGGTAGATCTCGAAGGGTGTGGGCGAGCTGGTACCAGCGGCCCTGGTCGGAGTCGAGGGTGCTGACCCCGGCACCGACGTAGGTCGCGTGCTCCGGCAGGCTCATGTCCCCGCCGTTGACCATCGAGCCCTCGGGGCCGAGGGGATGCCAGCGGCGCCGCGCGGAGGCCGCGCGGGCGATGTTGTCCCGGGCTACGCCGTCGAGGTCCGCCAGCAACCTCGGGAGGTCGTCGGAGTCTGGGGAGGCCAGCCACAGCCGGTAGGCGGTGTGCAGCCGGTAGCCGTGCGGCTCGCCGGGCGCGTCGGAGACGAAGAACAGCATCACTCCGTGCGGGCCGAGGGCCTCACGCCCACCGAACCGTTGATCGGCCTCGACCATGTGGCCGGTGTTGATCCGCTTGCACCGGTACCCGACCTGCTTGCGCAGGTCGGCCCAGCGGCGGACCTCCGGCGGCATCCTGTCCTCGACGGGCACGTACTCGTACGGCGAGGCCGACCCGGTCGGGTGCACGGGCTGCGCGGGCGGGGACGGGGGCGGCATGGTCTCCGGCGTTCGCGAGTAGTCGGCCGACATACGCGCCGTCCCGTAGCCGGGCCCCGGCGCGGGGGCGGTAAACCCCGGTGGGTGAGCGGCAGGCCCTGGCCCGTACGGCGGGTGTTCCATCGCAAGCGCGGGCGGTGCCGTCTGCGGGTGCTCCGGTCGCCATCCGGCTTCGGCGTGTTCGGCGCTGTAGTGCCTGCCCGGAGGCGGTGTGGCCGCGTGGGTCATCATCGTCGCCCCCTTGTCAGATCGCGACGCTGATCGCGTCGGGGACGGCGTGCGTGCTCGGGGTGCCACGGCCGATGCCGGCGTAGACGTCCGGACGGGATTGCCGCAGATGCCCTGCCCACACCCCGCCGAGGACGGCGGTGGCGGCGAGGATCATCGGCAGCAGGAACGGGTACAGCGATCCCGGCGCGGCACCGAGTAGGGAGCCGACGTTGCCGACCATCAGAGCCAGCAGCACCAGCCCGCCCAGGACGCCCAGCGCGGGTGCGAGTCGCCACTCCCACACCCCCGGCCTCGGGCCGCGCACGCTCGCCGGTGCGGTCATCGCCGCCACCGATGCGGCCAGCAGCAGGCTCAGCAGGCCCATCGCGCCCAGCGTCGAGAGCCACGTGAACATGACCGCGATCGGATCAGCGCCGGCCAGCGCGAACGCGATCACCACCACCGAGGCGATGCCCGTCTGCGTCAACGAGCCGCCGCGCGGAGCGCTGACCCGGGTCGTGCTGCCCGTGCGCGCGAGCCCAGAGGGCAGGACGCCTTCGCGCGCCAGGGCGAACACATAGCGGGCCACCACGTTGTGGAAGACGAGCTTCGAGGTGACGATCGCGAGGATCAGGACCAGCTCCGCCAGCGGAACCCACCAGCCGCCGAGGCGTTCCAGGACCGAGAACGGCAGCCCACCCGCCGGGTCGGCGGCCACCTCGCCGACGGCGGCGGGGCCGACGGCCACGCCCATCGCCCACGCCGCGAGCGCGTACACGCCGCCGAGGACGATCACCGCGCCGATCGTGGCCCGACCCACCGACCGGCGGTCCACGGCCTCTTCGACCATCGAACCCGGGGCGTCAACACCCATCAACGCCGCCACGCTGAACGCGACCGCGCCACCGACGCCGCCGACCGCCAGCCCGGAGATGTCGAAGGCAGCCCACGACAGCTGACGGTCCGCCGGTTCCGCGACACTGGTGAGGACGAACGCGGCGACGATCAGCAGTGACCCCACCAGCACGGCCAGCAAGACCCGGGTCGAGAGCACGATGGCCCGGATACCGAACGCTCCGACCACGGCCACGGCGATGCCCGCCCACACCCACCACACACCGCCGAGTTGCCCGGCCATCGTGGCACCGAGCAAGCCGTACAGGCTGATCTGAATCGAGTTGTAGGCAACCAGAGCGACCAGGCCGGCGGCGACGCCCCAGCCGCGCCCGAGGCTGTTGGCGAGGATGCCGTAGTAGGCCGCCGGGTGCCCGAGCTGGCGGGCCATCGCCGTGTACCCGACGGCCAGCAACGCGACGACCGCCGCGACGAGGACGAACACCAGCGGCAGCGCGGTTACCTGCGTGGTGGCGTAGGTGGCGACGATGCCTCCGGCGAGCACCACCATCGGTGCCGACGCCGCCGCCCCGAACACCCACAACCCGGTCGGCGTCAACGTCCGCCGCGCGAGCGCCACCTGCATGTGCGTTGACCTCACCACTGCCCCCGATCGGTCGAGTCCGGGCAGCACGAGCGGCGGCAGCCGTCCACCGGATGCCTGCTCACATCGGCGGCGTTCGCCGCGACGAGATACACCGCCGCCGGCCGTACCGGACCGCGACGCCAGTAACGCCGGTCCCGGTCCAGCCGCCGCCGGGCGGTGGCCGCGTCTGGGGTGAACCCGAACAGGTCGTGGGCCCCGTGGGGCCACTGCCGCCGGATCGCGTAGCCCCACGCGAACTCGTCCGACGTCACGTCTCCCGCGTCCGTGACGGCGGTGCTGGCGCAGGCGGCGGTCGAGCCTGCCTGCCACCGGCTGGCGTTGCGCCGCCGGGGTGGAGCCAATGCCCGTAAAAGGGTGATAGCGGACAGCATGAGGGGTGCCTCCTTCGAGTTCGGGGTGCAACGAGGTAGCCCGACAGGCGCGAGGTCAGCCGCCCGCAGGTGATCAACTTCCGGATGAATCTGAACGGTTAGGGGGACCGAGGCATCGCGATCACCCGTCCGTGAAACGGCATCGCGGCGCGGTGCAGCCGTACTCGGCGCGGTAGAGCGCTGAGCCGCTCGTCCGGTGCCGGCCGCCACATCCGCCACAGCATCGGCCCGCCCGGCTCCAGCAGGATCGGTGAGCGCGGTTCGTACCCGAGCCCAGCGAGCACACTCTCGCGGGGGTTGTCGCTGGCCACCTCCGCGTACGCCGGCAACCCCTCCTCGTCTGCCACCCGGTGATAACTGGCCAGCAACGCGCGCGCCGCCGCCTCCTGCCCAGGGCGAACCGCGAGGTGAGCGAGGTAGTGATGCGGCGTATGCGGGAGCACCGCGTCGACGTAGGCGTGCAGCAACGCAAACCGCGCCGCATCCGCGCCGAGGAACCGCTGCAGGTCATACATCCACTCGGCACCCGGCGTAGGCGGCTCACGCCGCGAGTACCAGATCGCCACGGCCGCGTGATCGTCGGTCGTATCAACCCGGCCGTACCGCACACCGCGCTTCAGCACCAGACGCGCGTAGCGCCACAAGACCCCCGGACGCCCCGCCGCAGCAGGCACCAGCCACGCCCCCAAGGGCCGACTCACCAGCCCCTGTGCCACAACCTCGGACAGTTCGCTCAGCTCCGCATCAGCGGCGCTGCGAACTGCCGGATCCGTCAGCTTCATGCCGAACCCCTCCGGTCGATGCCGCCGGCCGTCATGTCCACACCAGACGGGCTCGCGACGCGCGACGAGCGTTGGCGTGACACCCAAGGCACCGAATCCATGGCGCGCCGGAACGTCGTGGCCAGGTGCAGACTGTCGGCAGGGATCCCGGCAGCCGGCAGACGAACGCGCGCCGCCTCTATCAGCTTCGGGGACCCGCACACGTAGAACGCCTGCCCTCGCCGGTAGTGGTACAACGCCACGGTCAGCAGATCGCCCTGCGCCGCCGGTTCCACATCACCATCGTCGGAGAACGCCAACTCCACCGTCAGCCAGTCTCGATGCGCCTGCGCCAACTCGTCCAACGCCACCGCGTCGTACAGATCAAGCAGCGTCCGCGCCCCCACCACCAACGTCACCCGCCGCTTGACCGGCGAAGCGGCCACCTGCTCCACCAACGCGCGCAGCGGCGCGAGACCCGTACCACCGGCCGCCAACAGCACATCGGCCTCGCCCGCGGCCTCCAGCGACAACCCGACGTCGACCGCGGGACCCAGCCACAGCTCCTCGCCCAGCGCCACGCGCTCAACCAGCACGGGCGACACCACGCCCTCGCCGACCGCGCGGACGTGGAACTCCACCGTCCCATCCCGGCGAGGAGCATTCGCCGGCGAATACCACCGCCACAGCCCTGGCAGCCGAGGCGTACACACTGGCATCGCCTGACCAGGCAGGAAACGAAGACGACGCATCGGCCGAACAGTCAAGACCGCGACTCCATCAGCCGCCGCGTCGCACGCCACGACCTCGCCGACCGTGACATGAGGGCCGTCGCCCATCACCGTCGCCGCTCTCTCCGCCACCCGCAGCACCCGACGGCATCCCTGCTCCCAGCAACCGGCTAGTTCCGGCTCCCAGCTCGCACCCGCGAACCGCCGCACCGTGTCCACCACCGCCGCAGCAACGACAGTGCCGTGATACGGATACAGCCCAAACCGCCGATACATCCGACCCAACACCGCCAACCCGGCACGCCGACCCGCCCGGTCACCCTGACCAACCACCATCCGGCACACCGTTGAGAAGAACATCGGCGCACACCCCTGCGGAAGAAACCGCACGCTACGGTCCGCCATGAACGACCAGAAGTGATCAGCAGCGCGCTCATGCGCGGCAAGGGCGACCGTCAGCGAGGACCCGAGATCAGCCATCGCGTTTACACGTTCCCCGCGAACCAGCCATCCACGGCGCCGGCAACCTCAACCTGAAGCGCCCGACAGATCGATACGCCACATGGGGAGCCAGTTGATCAAGATCAGCGACCGCATCATCACCCCGTTGCCTACGGAGCTTGACCAGCTTGGCACCGGGAGGCAGTGCGGCGGGTCTCGTGGCTGGCACTGCTGAGCCCACGTGTCCTCCCGGTGTGGCGATCACTCATCGGACGGATCTCGACGCCCGTCTAGTCTTAGGCGGGCATCTAGTCTTACAGCCAAGACTAGATCCAGACAAGTTGTCTGAGTCAATTTCTGCACTTGCCCGGCTGTGTCATGCTGTCTCGGTGCCAAACTGGCCTACCTTGAGACGCAGACGGCTCGCCCGTGAGCTGGCCAACTTGCGTGAGTCCATCGGCATGACGATCGAGGAAGCTGCGGGGCATGCAGGGATTTCCCCCTCTCACCTCTCCCGCGTAGAGCGCGCGCTGGTAGGGGTGCGCGTGCCTGTAGTGCGAGCGTTGCTTGCTACGTACGGCGCGAGCCCCACGGTGACAACCAGCCTGGTGGAGGTAGCTCAGACGGCGACGCAACGTGGCTGGTGGCATCGATACGCGGGCAGCATCCCCGACGAGTACGCGACCTATATCGGGTTCGAGGCAGACGCCGCGCGGATCTGGAACTTCGAGCTGATCTCGATTCCGGGCCTGATGCAGACCGAGGGTTATACCCGATCGGTCCTACAAGGCGGCGTTGCCCGTCTCAGCGAGGAGGAGATCGAGCGCCGCCTTGAGGTCCGCATGCGCCGGCAAGCCCTGCTGCATCGTGAGGGTCCACCGGCTCTATGGGCAGTTCTCGATGAGAGCGCCATACGGCGGCAGGTAGGTGGCCCTGAGACGATGGCTGAGCAGCTCAACCACTTGGCGGCTATCGCGAATTTGCCGCACGTGGATGTGCAGGTGCTGCCGTTCGCGGCAGGCGCACATCCCGGCACCCCGGGTTCATTCGTCGTCCTTGGTTTTGCCGATCCCACTGATCGGGAGGTCGTTTACATCGAGACCATGGCTGGCGATCTCTACCCTGAGGGCGACGCGGACGTGCAGGGAGCCGTTCAGGCGTTTGATCGATTGAGAGCGATGGCACTCGCCCCGGACGAATCCGTGTCGATGATCCGTAACGTTGCAAAGGAGCTCGCGTGAACGACTTCAGTCGCGCGAAGTGGCGGAAGAGCACTAAGACCCAGCAGAGTGGCCAATGTGTCGAAGTGGCGAGGGTGGGCGAGGTCGTCGGGGTGCGAGATTCCAAGGACCCAACCGGACCCGTACTGCTGTTCACGACCGGCGAGTTTGCCGCCTTCCTCGACGGCGCGGCCAAGGGTGAGTTCGACGATCTCCTTTAGCCAGGGCTAGCGCAGATTCGTAGATGCCCGGCTCGGTGGCACCGAGCCGGGCATCTAGGCTTCGCTCGCGGCCCCAAACCGACGCCCCATGATCACAGGTCGTTGAACTCGCCCTGGTTCGCGCCGCGCAGGAATGCCCGCCACTCTGAGCGCGAGAACGTGAGCTTCGCGCCTTCGGGGTTCTTCGAGTCCCGGACGGCCACGCCGTCGGGCAGCGACGCCACCTCCACACAGTCGCCGTTGAGGCTCTCTGAGCTCTTCCGCCAGGTCAGGCCCGCGAACGCGTCCGACATGTTGACTCCCTTCACTGCGTTAGGATCGAGACTGCCACAAGGCTGCCAGGAGGACTAGTCTTCGGGCGCGACTAAACTTGATCGGCAGGTGGCCACAGAACGGGACAATCGGATGCAGATGGACGAGTTGCAGCGCATGCTGCGAAGGGTGGAGCGATCGGTGTTCCGTCTGGAGACACTGGATTGCTACACGGCACCGGGTGAGGAAGACCTGCTGCGCGACTTCCATGCGGGGCGCGCTCTCCCACCACGCAGCCCGGACCATGATCCCTGGTTGCGGATGGTGGCGGACAGCGTGAACGCCGGCAGGCGCTGGGGCAGGGTCCACGTCCTGAACCGCCCGCTGTCGGACTATCTCCGCTTCGAACTCCTCGGCTATCAGGGAAACTTGCTTGCGGGCGAGGACGTTCGCATCGCTGATCGGGCGGTGGCTCCAGACAAGCTAGGCGAACTGACGTCTGATTTTTGGCTGCTCGATGACGTGCTTGCCGTGAAGATTGAGTATGACCAAAAAGGCCGGCGCTTGGCCATGCGGCCGACCAGCCATGTAGCGCCCTACGTCGAACAACGCGACCTCGCAATGAGGTACGCCGTGCCGCTTCGGGCATATCTGCCGTCGGTGCAGCATGAGTTGCGTAGATCCTGGTGACCCCAGCGGTGGATGACCGATCTGTCCTTGTGGCCCGGCTGCGGGAACTCCGCGAGGAGGCTGGCCTGTCGACCACGCGACTCGCGGCGGCATTGGGCTGGTCGCAGTCAAAGGTCTCCAAGATCGAGAACCGACGCACGAAACCATCTGTCGCCGATGTCCAAGCGTGGGCAGTCGCAACCCAAGCGCCGAGCGATGTGACGGCCGAACTCGTGGATGCTGCCGAATCTATTCAAGTGGCGTCAATCATTTGGGACAGGACGCTCAGCGGCGGACGCGCTGAACATCAACGGACCATTGGTCGACTGCTCCATGACGCCGAGCAGGTGCAGGTATTCCAGCATGCAGTTGTACCCGGATTGCTTCAAACCGCTGAGTACGCGCGCAACGTCCTTACTCTTTCGGACGTGTTCGGAGTCGGCGACACGTCCCGGGCAACGGCGGCGCGCATTGAGCGGCAGGTAGTGCTCTACGAACAGGATAGAACGTTCGATTTCCTCATCTCCGAAACCGCTTTGCGGTTTCGCGCGGCACCGCCTGGGGCGCTCGCTGCACAGTATGAAAAGATTCTTTCTGTCTCCACGCTACCCGCCGTGAGCATCGCCATCCTGCCAGTTGATCTCCGGCCGTCGATGGTCCATGCCCACCCGTTCGTCTTATATACCCTGCCCGACAATACACGCCTCGTCACGATCGAAACCTACACCCGTGAAATGACGCTGACTGATCCCGAAGAAGTGGACGTCTACTCGCGGGTGTATCGGTCGCTACTGGCAGATGCGCTAACGGGAGAATCGGCACGTCGTTTCTTGACTGAGCTTCGTTCCGAGGCGTTGCGTTTGATGGTGCCGCGGCACGACTAGTGCCTCGTCACGCAGCCTTCGACGGGTATCGGGTGGCGGATCTTGGAGTTGGTGGTCTTGGTGGCCCTGCCACGTCACTCCGCGTTCGTCCAGGATCCGGCGGACGGTCTCGACGCTGATCGTGCTGACGCGGCCGGCGGTGGTGAGGTGGTCACGCAGTTGACAAGTGACCAGCAGGAGAGCGGCTGGCCGATGAAGCGGGGGTCGCACCGGGCGATGACGCAGATCCAATCTTGGGTCTGTTCATCGATCCGTCTCGGTGCGCCCCCGCTTCATTTTGGGTCCACGGCGTCGAACCCGATGACGTCGTCTCTCGGCGCGTACCGTCGCGGAGTTTCCGCCGATCCGGCATGCTGACCCTGGCAAACCGAGCCACCAGCACTTAGGAAATACCGTGACCGCAGACCAGCCCAGTCAAGCCGACCTCACCCGGGTCATGGATGCCCACCCTATGCTCTGCGACTACGGTTACGGCAAGTACACGGCGGCTGGCTTTGACCACGCTGCCGACCGGGCAGCTCTCGCTGACAATCTCGACCAGGTGCGCACCGCATACGCCTGGCTGGGCACACTTCATCCCGCTAGCGACCGGCCCTGGCCCACCTCGTACGGGTTAAAGCACGCCGGGGAACACGCCGGGATCGGGTACGTCACCAACGGCGCCATGATTGCCGCTGCCTACCTCGCTGGCGTGAGTGTGCGGGTACGCCCCGACTGCCCCAACCCCGAGCTCGGCGTCGCCCTCACCCCACCCAAGACGCCCGCGCCGGACGGCAGTTTCACCGCGTGGCTCGCCGGCCACGCCAATGCCAACCACCCGATCGGTGGCTTGGCCCGCGACGTCGCCGGCGACGACTGCTGGCCTGCCACCGGCACGGATTACCGTCAGTTTGCCGACCACCTCGCCGAGCACTTCGCCTATGAACCAGCTTGGATGAGCCTGCGGGAGGCATGGGAGGCGTACAGCGGGCACCCCGCTCCCTCGGACGACGAGAATGAAGAGTATGCCCGAGGCGGAAGCGTGACACGACGATCGCCGGCGTCGGGCCCTCCGCCCGTACTGTCGGATGCTGTCGGTAGCCTGAGAACATCGCTCGTTTACGAGCATGAACAGCAAGTCGAGCAGAGGGTGACAGTGACCGCAGTCGAGCAGGTGTTCTTGGAGTGCGAGCGAGCCCGAGCTGACGGTGACTTGATCAAGCGGGTCTCGGCCAGTGACAAGGAGTACCACTTCCAGAACTGGGTGCAGGCCCGCATCGAAGCCTGCGCGCTGAATTACGACGATCCGGGGCGGAACACCTACCCCGACTTCCGGCTGGTCGACCACCCGGAGGGCTACGAGGTCAAGGGCCTGGAGTTCCCGGGCCGTGAGGCCGACTACGACTCCAACTCGCAGGTGCCGATGGGCAGGCACAACGGCCGCGAGGTCTTCTACGTGTTCGGCCGCTACCCGAAGTCTGAACGCGGTGTCGATGAGTACCCGGTCGTCGACCTGGTGGTCTGCCACGGCAGCTTCCTTAACGCCGACCACGAGTACGTTCACAAGAACAAGTCGTTCCGCGGATTCGGCTCCTACGGCGATATCCTCGTCCGCGACCGCAAGATGTACGTCGTGCCGACCCCCTTCGCTCTCGCCTCGGGCACCGCCGGTCTTGCCACGCTCATCCTCCCGGCCAGCTACGAGATCCAGTCCGACCAACTCGTCCAGGTTGGCGACCTCGACCGCGTTGAGGTCGACGAGGTGCTCGTGTCCTACGAGTTCAATATGCAGACCAACGAGATGGTCACGCACAAGGAGCCGAACCCGAACGCCGGCACGGTTCACCGGTTCCGCGCTTACCGGTCGCGCGGGGCGGGTGACTCCAAGAAGGTCACGCTGAACGGATCCCGCTCGTGACCTCTGTCGTGCCAGCGCAGACCAGCTTGGAGTCGATGTTCCCGGCCGCGATGCTCAGCGCCGTCGGTACCAAGGAGTCCTGGCGCAAGGAGGTCCACCGCCCGGCCACCAGCACGCACAAGTGGTGGGCTAAGCGGCTGGGTACCGTCTTTCGCGGCATCCTCGCCTCTGCTGTCACCCCCGACGGCGATGACGCTGCGTCCGCATACGGCTCGGCGGTCGACCTGGCGGGTGCCGTGGTGCTCGACCCGTTCTCGGGGTCGGGCGTGACGGGCGTTGAGGTGCTGAAGCTCGGTGGCCGAGCCGTCTGCTTCGACATCAACCCTGTGGCGACCCTGGTCCAGCGCCAGGCAATGCAGCCTTGGGACATGCAGGCTCTGACATCCGCGTATGCCGCGGTCGAGGCGGCTTGCCGCGAGGAGGTCGATCGCCTCCACCGGACCGATGACGGCCGGACGGTCCTGTACTACTTCTGGGTCGCGACCGTCGAGTGCCCCGACTGCTCGGACCGCGTGCGCCTGTTCGACTCACCGGTCTTTTCCAAGAACGCCTACCCGAAGCGGGTTCCGAAGGCTCAGATCGTCTGTCCGGAGTGCCTGGCGGTCCAGGAGAGCCGCTACGACTTCGAGACCGCCACCTGTCCGAACGGACACGCGATCACCCAGCGCGGGGCCGTCCGTGGCCAGGTGGCGATCTGCCGGCACGGCCACAGCTTCAAGATCCTGTCGGCGCTCAACGGCAGCCGGCCGGAGTACGAGATGTACGCGAAGATGGTCGCGAACCGGGACGGGTCGAAGGTCTACGAGGCCATCACTGACTGGGATCGTGACCTCTACGACGAGTGCGTGGAGTTGCTCGCGGGTCTGCCTGACACGGCTGTCCTCCCGCGAGGCGAACTCGCGCGCGGCAACAACACTGACCAGGCGCTGAAGTGGAACTTCCGCCAGTGGCGCGACTTCTTCAACGCCCGTCAGCTGGTCTCGCTCTCGATGATCGCGACTGCGATCCGTGACCTGCCGGGTCCGGCCGCCGAACGTGAGGCGCTCTGCGCACTCTTCTCGGGCACCCTCGAGTTCAACAACCTGTTCACGTCTTTCAAGGGCGAGGGCACCGGCGCTGTCCGCCACATGTTCAGCCACCACATCCTCAAGCCGGAGCGGACGCCGCTCGAAGCCCACCCATGGGGGACGCCCCAGTCGTCGGGGGCGTTCTCGACGCTCTACAAGAGCCGTCTGCAGCGTGCCCACGAGTACAAGGCGGAGCCGGCCGACCTCGTCGACGACGGCACCGATATCAACCGCGTCACCGGACTCTCCGAGCCGTTGGCGGCGACGATCGCCGACTCCTGGGACTCGTTCTCGGCCAGCACTGTCCAGGCCGCCTACGTCTCCACCAGGAACTCGGCGGACACCGACCTCCCGGAGGCGTCCGTCGATCTGGTCATCACCGACCCGCCATACATGGACAACGTCCACTACGCCGAGCTCGCCGACTTCTTCCACGCCTGGCTCCAGGCGATGCAGCCGTACGAGGGGTACGCCCAGACGCCCACGACCCGTCGGGCGGGCGAGGTCCAGCACGCGGACCCGGCCGAATTCGGCAAGGCGATCGAGGCCGTCTGGACGGAGTGCGCCCGGGTCCTGAAGCCTGGCGGACTGCTCGCCTTCACCTTCCACCAAGCCCGGATCAGCGGATGGGTCCAGGTGGTCGAGTCGCTGCGGCGGTCCGGCTTCGTGGTGACCGCCGTCCAGCCGGTCAAGGGCGAGATGACGACGAGCATCGTCAAAGCCGGCGCGCGGGAGCCCTCGAACCTGGACAGCGTCGTGGTCTGCCGGCGGGCCGTCGACGGCGCGACCAACCCAAACCGCTCGATCGAGGAAGCGCTCGCCACCGCGCAGAAGGAGCTGGCCGCTCTGCGGGACGCCGGCGTCGACGTCGGCGCGGGCGATGTCCGTTCGGTCGTGCGCGGATCCTTGCTGGCATATTTCGCGTCCGTGGGCACATCCCTGGACGACGCCGTCACTACTCAGGTCGACGACCTGGCGACGGGGGCCATCATCGCGCTGCGCGCCGCAGCCTGACCCCGCACCTCCTCGACCTCCGCTGTCGAAGCCGTGGCAGAGGATGGGTCCATGCCTCGATCCGCGTCATTGGACGCAGAGTGCCGCTGGCGCGCTGGCGCTTTGCACGCCGGATCGCGCCGGTCAGCTCTGCGCCTGGCGACGGTTGGACGGGTGGACGAGTGCCGCAGAGATCTGCTCCAGCTCCTTCTGCGACAAAAGATAGTCTCGGCGGCTGGACCCCCGCTCTCGGCCGTCCATGATGCGACGGAACTCGGAACGTGGGGATGTCGCCTACCACCAGCCGAGCCGGCTCGGCGACCTGCTGTTCATCGACTGAGCCACCCTCCGCGCGCACCATGCGGCAGATGTGCGCGCGAGAACCCTAGGCTTTCGCTATGCCGAGTCGCTTCTACCGCCGTCGCTGGGATGAGCCACGAGGCGACGGGTTCGACGGTTGGGGATACTCCGTCTGGTACTTCGAGGTTGGTGAGGATGGCTGGCCCGTTCGGCAGATTGAGGCGTACGACAACGGGCCGGTCCTCCGCTACGGGCCCGGACATGAGGAAGATCAGTACGGAGGCATGGGGCAGGCGAGCCTCAATGACCCAGACGAGGACTGGAACCCCTACATCATTACGCGAGACGCGTTCGAGCGTGTCTGGGACTCGGCAGGCGAGTAGGAACCGACGTCTCGGCTGGAACACCGTCAACGAGAGGACCACGCGCTTCGCGGCATGAGCGTGTTTTTTTCCGCTTTGCCTGGCTGGACGCAGCGTGACGGGATTCTGACGTTTCCGGTGCGGAGTACGGCGTAGCTGCCGAAGGCAGGTCGCAGGGCCCCGATAGAGTTGTGACGTCCAACCGTCCAAAAGGGGGCATGATGGCGCTCACCACGTCTCTGGCGGGTCGGGTTCGGAACACAAGCCTCCCGAAGAGTCACTCCCTGCTCCCGCTGCTAGAGGCTATCGTCAACGGCCTCCAAGCGATCGATGCACGCTTCGGCACGAATACCGGGCAGGGACGCCTGCGGATCACGATCGAACGGAGCGGCCAGGAAGAGGTCGACTTCGGTCACTCTGGTCCTGGCCGCGCAGCACTGAGGCCGATCGTTGGCTTCGCCGTCGAGGACAACGGCGTGGGATTCACCCCGGATAACATGGACTCGTTCGAGACGCTGGACAGCGACTACAAAGCCGGCATGGGTTGCCGTGGGGTGGGCCGTCTCCTCTGGCTCAAGGCGTTCGAGAGGATCTCGATCCGCAGCGCGTACAAGAATGAGGGCGGCGATCTCTGCACAAGACAGTTCAGGTTCTCGGTAGACCGCGAGGTCGAGCATATTGAGCCGCCAGGCGGTTTTAGTGACACCGGGACCGTTGTGCATCTGGACGGGTTTAGGAACAGTTTCCAAAGGAACGCGCCGAAGAGCGTCGAAGCCATCGCCCGCGAAGTGTTCGAGCACTGCATCTGGTACTTCCTCCGACCCGGCGGAGCGCCTGAAGTGGTGGTCGTCGATGAAGAGGTCGTCTCTCTCAACAAGTTGATGGAGGACTTTGTCTTCTCCGGGTTGCCGACGAGCACCATCGCCGTCAAGGGCAGGAAGTTCGAGATGGTCAACCTCTGCCTCAAGTCCTCGACACGCAATCCCATGCCTCGGTTGCTCTGGTGCGCTGCGAGCCGCGTCGTCGTCGAGGAAAACCTCACCGGCAAGATACCCGGACTGTATGGCCGACTGAAGGACGACGCCGCGACCGAGTTCACGTACGTCTGCTACCTGTCGTCCGACTATCTTGACAGGCACGTCCGCGCCGACCGCACTGCCTTCGACATTGATGAACGGGTGGTTGGCACGACGCTGAATGATGACATCTCACTCGAAGACATCCGTTCGGCCGTGCTGCAAGAGGTGGAACGACTCCTTTCCGACCCGCTCGCCGCAGCCCGCGACGAGGGCAAGGCGCGAGTCAACGAGTTCGTAAGCAAGCGCGCGCCTCGGTATCGCCCGGTCCTATCCCGGCTCGAGTCACTCGGAGTGACCGTGGATCCGTCAATTAAGGACCCGGATCTTGAACTCCTGCTGCATCGTAACCTGCAGAAGCTGGAGGCCGAGGCCATCGCCGAGGGGCAGGCGGTATTCGCGGAGGCTGGCTCCACCCCCTTGGAGGACTACCAGGAGCGATTGAACCGGTACCTTGACGCCGTAAAGGACATCAATCAGTCTGACTTGGCGGCGTACGTCTCCCGTCGTAGGGTGATTCTCGATATCTTGTTCAAGATCATCAGAGCGAATGAGCAGGGCAGGTATTCCCGAGAGGACGCTATTCACTCGTTAATCATGCCGATGCGGACTGACTCGGGTGAGATTGGGACTGATGCATCGAATCTGTGGATTATCGACGAGCGACTCGCCTTCCATGACTACCTCGCCTCCGACAAGACTCTCAAGAGCATGCCGATCACCGGTTCCGAATCGACGAGAGAGCCAGACCTACTCTCAACGCGGCTCGTCGACACGCCCGTGCTGACAGCGGAGGGCGAGGCTCTGCCGCTGTCCTCGATTGTCGTGGTCGAGATTAAGAGGCCGATGCGGAACGACGCATCGGAGGACAGGGACCCAATTCTTCAGTCGCTCGACTACGTAAAGCGAGTGCGCAGCGGTGGCGTGTTGACGGCTTCGGGACGACCAATCCCAGCGTCCCAGGATTCGCCGGCGTTCTGTTACGTCCTAGCGGACCTTACGCCAACATTGGTGAGCAGGTGTGAGTACGCTAATCTCCGGCGGACTCATGACGGCCTCGGATACTTCGGATTTAATGAGCCAGCGAAGGCGTACATTGAGGTCATGTCTTTCGATAGGCTCATCAATTCCGCCACGGAGCGCAACCGGGCGTTCTTCGACAAGCTGGGACTACCGTCGAGCTAGTACTTAGAAAGATGCCCGCTTAGCTCAGAGACTGTTATCCTCGAAATCCATCGACCCACATGCACTCTTCTCGGCCGGATCCGGACACCACTGGGGCTCGGTAAATGTCACTGCGGGTAGTCGATGATCTCTGTGTGCTGGCGGCGTCTCGGCCGGGTCAGCCCGCCGCTGTGCTTGCGGATGTCGATTGCCGTTGTGTACTCGTTGGCGTACGCGGTTCTGCGCTGCAGCCCGTACGCCGACACCTGCACGTCGTCGACCTCAGCTGCCAGAAGACCTCTGATTCACCGTCGCTGCCCTTACCAGCTGCCGGCGACACACCCGTCGCGACGTCGTGGTCCGGATTGGGTCAGAATTCGTCGTCGAAGTTCAGCCCAAGCTCGTTGGCCTTCGCTCGCTGTCGCGCGGTCCGCCGGATGATCTCGTCCCACACCGGTTGACCGGTGGTGATTGCCGCAGCGATCCATCCGCCCGAGCCGTTCGGGTCACCGGTGCAGTGGTAGCAGCGGCAGTCCATCCCGTCTCTGATCCGCCTGTCGCGGTGAATGCGTCCGCCAGTGGCGAACCGGTCCGGTTCCCATGGGTTGACCCCGGCGCGTGTCAGGTAGGCGCGGGCGGCCTCGATCCACCGTCCTGGCCTCAGCATTGCGTTGCCGTGCAGCTCGACCAGGCCGAGGAACCCGTTGCAGCCGGCACAGAGCAGACCCCGGACACACTGGCCGCACGACTCCCGGCCGGGACAGCACAGGTGGTCGTGGTCGATCGGCAGGGGGACCAGCCCGACTGGTTCACGCCACGCAGGGCCGCCGCAGATCCCGCACCCACCGTCCTGCGTACATAGCAATTCCCGGTACCGCGCTGCAGTAATTCGGTGCCGCAGCAGCGCCTTCCTCGGCGCGTCAAGGCAGCACACCTGGAAGGTGCGATAGGTGGGAATCAACCCGAGCAGGCGAGCATCGCCGATGACCACCTGCCAGATTCTGAAGGCCGGGTACGACAACCACCGTCGTGAAGACTCAGGTGGCGGAGGACACAACCCGCAGGCGGAAGGCGGTAGCCGCCAGGGTTTGATCAAGTTCCGTGGGCGTCCCGGTTGGTGGTGCCCAGGATGGGGTGTGCTCGTTGGGGTTCATCATGGATAGCCCGTTTGACCTTTGCTGCAGCAGGCGGAAGGGTGTCCAGATTCTGTTAGTGCCTGTCGGGAGCGGCCTCGCCATGTCGCCCCGGAGACACCGAGGAGAGCACGCCGCCGCACCCTCCTCGGTTGCCGCCGGTCACCTTGAGGGGCGATGAGCCGCGACACGATCTCGCGCGTTACGGCCCACCAGCATCGATCGGCCAGGTCACCGACACAACGGCAACGTCATCGACCCGTTCCCATGTTCGACGGGACCCGCCGGGGGCACCACATTCCGCCTAGGGGCTGACCGTTCCCGACAGGTTGCTGACCCGACCCATCGCGTCGAAGTCGACACGCAGGACCGACCCGCCCCGATCCTGCGCCGTCACCGACATCGGCGCCCGATCCAACCGCCACCCCTGCTGGTGCAGGAACGACTCGACGGCGACGCGGTGCTCCACCGGGAAGGACTGAAGGACCTGCGTCAGGACGGTCAGCGCCCGCTCGGGCCGGACCGGCGCGGTGATCTGCGGTGGGGCGTCGTCGAGGTGGAAGAAGACGGCGCCGCCGTCGTACGGCCCGCGGTAGTAGCAGCGGCCGGTCAGGCCGGACGCCAGCAGGGCGAGGCGGTGTCCGTCGGCGCGCTGAAGCGGGAACGTGGGTTCGGTGAGTTCGGCGACCCGTTGGCGGTGCCCGTACTCGCGAAGCCAGCCGGCCAGATGCAGCAACGCCGGCGGGAGGTTGCTGGCGTCGTTGGCCCAGGCCCACAGCCAGGTGCCGTTGTCGTGGCTCTCGGTGCCGAGGAGCTGGACGCGGTACCGCAGGTCGGTCCCGAACGTCGCGATGCCGTCGGGCACGTCGAGCTGCCAGTCGCGCTCGCCGAGCAGGTCGGCCAGCGCCATCTGGCGGGCCAGGCCGGTGCCGACATGTTCGGCGAAGAGTCGATCAAACGTCGGCATCGCCGCAGTGTGCCAGACCTTTCAGCGGGACGGCCCCGCGTCCGGCCGGAGCCGGAGCGCGGGGCCGGCGGGTCAGCGGACCAGCGCTGCCACCAGCGTCCCGATGCAGGCGACGACGGCGGCGATGATCGGACTGAGCGTCTTGATGTACGCCAGGATGAGCCGGTGCCGGTCGGTCGGCTCGGCAACGGTTTCGTCCTCGTCCTCTGGTGTCTCGAAGTCTGACCCGTGAGGGATTACAGTCAACGTGACTCCTTCCGTTGCAGCGGTGGAGTCGAATGCGGCGTCCGGTGGCAGCCGGGCGCCGCCCTCTGTGTGAGGCGACGCAGTGCCGTTCGACCGTTCGAGCATCCTCCCGGCGGACAGCTAGCACAAGAGTGGGCAATTCACTGTCGGGTACCTGACAAGCAGATGCATCGCATCGAGAAAATTTCGGTGCCATCTCTTGCCAAATGCAATTTTCCGTGAAGCAGTTCAACTCGGCGTGACCAAGCAAAAGCACATGGTGAGCAGTAGTGTCGTCAGACGCGCCAGGCCGCGGGACCGGGCCGCGGCACGCCGGCTACGAGAGGAGGAAGCCGGTGGAGGAGCGGGTCAGGACGCCGGTCATCGGGAAGCGGGCGGAGCCGTTCCACCAGTGCCACGCCACGGCCCAGGCGCCCGGACCGGATGGCAGGGCGTCGTGCGAGGCGCAGTCGGCCATGCCGACGCTGTTGCCGGAGCCGTGGACCAGGACCGGTACGTACAGCCTGCCGGTCGCGCCGCAGCGCGCGCCGGTCCCGGCGCCGACAGTTGAGGTGACGTAGGAGCCGTCCTTCGCCAGCAGGGTGTCCGGGTCGGCCAGCGGGAAGGTGGACGAACCCGCCGGCGTGGACATGTCGTCGGCGGGCGCGGCGGCGACCGGCACTCCTCCATCGATGAAGGTGTTTGTCGGCCGAACGCTATCGACGCCGACGATCCCGTCGACGGGGGGAGCGCTGACGCCGGGAGCGGGAAGCGGGGCTGCCCGGAGACCTGCCGGGTTACGCTCCGTCGAGGGGACGTGTCACCCGCCGGGCCCTCAGGCCGGTGCCAGGACCCGTCGGTACCCTGGCAGGTCCTGGCCTGTCCGCGACGACATGAGGTATTCGTGAACGATCTTCGAGTGGTGGCGTTCGATCTCGACGACACCCTGGCGATTTCCAAGTCCCAGATCGATCGTCGGATGGCGGAGTTGCTCGGCCACCTGCTCACCGAGGTGGACGTGCTGGTCATCTCCGGTGGCCGGTTCGAGCAGTTCCAGTCGCAGGTGCTCGCCCACCTCGACCTCACCGAGGAGCAGCGCGACCGGCTGCACCTGATGCCGACCTGCGGCACCCGCTACTACCGCTGGTCCGACGGGGACTGGCGGCAGGTCTACGCGGAGGACCTGACCGAGGCCGACAAGGCCCGTGTCGTCGCCGCGCTGACCGAGTCGGCGCAGGCGCTGGGTTTGTGGGAGGCGAAGACCTGGGGCGACATCATCGAGGACCGGGGCAGCCAGATCACGTTCTCCGCGCTGGGGCAGTCCGCCCCGCCGGCCGAGAAGTACGGCTGGGATCCGGACGGCGACAAGAAGCGGCGGCTGCGGGACGCGGTCGCGGCGAAGCTGCCCGACCTGGAGGTGCGTGGCGGCGGCTCGACCTCGATCGACGTCACCCGCAAGGGCGTCGACAAGGCGTACGGCATGCGGAAGCTGCTGGAACACCTGGACCTGAAGATCGACAACGTGCTCTTCGTGGGTGACCGCCTGGACGTGGGTGGCAACGACTACCCGGTCAAGGCGATGGGCATCCGCTGCGTCGCGGTCACCCGCTGGGAGGAGACCGCCGACTACGTCGAGAAGCTCGTCGACGACCTGGTGCAGCAGCGCGCCGAGCGCGCCTGAGCACAGCCCGCAGCAGAGCCCGCCGGTTCCGGAACCGGCGGGCTCTGGCGGTATCGACGGTGATGAGGTAGGAACAGCCGAGAGAGCGCTCTCCCGTCCCATCACCGAACAGGCAGGCAGATGCGATCACCCGACCCCTCCCGCCGCCGTTTCCTCACGCTCACCGCCTCCGCGGCCTCGCTCACCGCCCTCGGCCTCCCGGCCGGCGCCGCGGCTGCGTCCCCGGCCGCGCGCCCCGGTCGCGAGCCCGACTTCGGCCCGAACGTCTTCGTGTACGACCCCAGCACGCCGGTCGAGGAGATCCAGTCCACGCTGGACCGGCTGTTCACCGCTCAGGAACGCAACGAGATGGGCTTCGACAGGTACGCCGTGCTGTTCAAGCCCGGCCGCTACGAGGTGGACGCCCGGCTCGGCTACTACACGACTGTGGCCGGTCTCGGCGCCCACCCGGACGACGTGGAGATCCACGGCGCGGTCCGGGTGGTCGGGCAGCCGGACCCGAACTCGCCCGCCGGCATCTCCGCGCTCACCAACTTCTGGCGCTCGGCGGAGAACCTCGCTGTCACCCCGACCGACTGGTCGAACCAATGGGCCGTCTCGCAGGCGTCACCGATGCGGCGGGTGCACGTCAAGGGCGTGCTGTGGCTGGAACCCGGCAACGGCGGTTACTCCAGCGGCGGCTACATCGCCGACTCCAAGGTGGACGGCATCACCATCAACGGTTCCCAGCAGCAGTGGCTCACCCGGGACAGCGAACTCGGCGGCGAGTGGACGAACGGCGTGTGGAACCAGGTCTTCTCCGGCGTCATCGGCGCGCCCGCGCAGGGCTTCCCCGACCCGCCGTACACCACGCTGCCGACCAGCCCGGTCACCCGGGAGAAGCCGTACCTGTTCGTCGACGCCCGCGGGGCCTGGCGGGTCGCCGTACCGCGCCTGCGCCGCGACACCGCCGGCACCACCTGGGCCACCGGCGGCGCGCCGGTGCCGTCGCTGCCGCTGTCCGCGTTCTTCCTGGCCCGGCCCACCGACTCGGCCAAGCGCATCAACGCCGAACTGGCCCGGGGCCGGCACCTGCTGCTCACCCCCGGCGTCTACCACCTGGACCGGGCCCTGCGGGTACGCCGCCCGGACACCGTCGTGCTCGGCCTCGGCATGCCCAGCCTGGTGCCGGACCGCGGGGACGCGGCGCTGCGGATCGAGGACGTGGACGGGGTCCGCATCGCCGGGGTGCTCGTGGACGCCGGGCCGGTCGAGTCGCCGGTGCTGGTCGAGGTCGGTACGCGGCACTGCCACCGTTCGCACGCCACGAACCCGATCTCGCTGCAGGACGTCTTCTTCCGCATCGGCGGCCCGTACGCCGGGCGGGCGGTGACGAGTCTGGTGGTGCACAGCCGGCACACGCTCATCGACAACATCTGGGCCTGGCGCGGCGACCACGGCCGGGCCGGCACGATCGGCTGGACCGTGAACACCGCTGCCACCGGCGTGATCGTCAACGGCGACGACGTGACCGCGTACGGGCTGTTCGTCGAGCACTACCAGCGCTGGCAGACGATCTGGAACGGCGAGCGCGGCCGGACCGTGTTCTACCAGAGCGAACTGCCCTACGACCCGCCGAGCCAGGCGGCCTGGCGCAGCCCGACCGGCAACGGCTGGGCGTCGTACAAGGTGGCCGACCACGTCCGCACGCACGAGGCGTGGGGACTGGGCGTGTACTCGTACTTCAACCAGGGCGTGGACATCCGCTGCGACCGGGGGATCGAGGCGCCGCGCCGGGCCGGGGTGCGGTTCCACGACGCGATCACCGTGTTCCTGGACGGCAGCGGCGGCATCGAGCGCACGATCAACGAGATCGGCACGCCTGTCGTCGGGTCGTACGGCACCAGCACAGTGGTCACCTACCCCTGACCTCGAGGGCGGCCCGGCCGGTGCGGGACCGGCCGGGCCGCGCCCGCTCACGCCGCGAGCTGGTCGACGCGGGTGAGCACCTGGTCGACGAGGCCGTACTCGCGGGCCTGCTCGGCGGTGAACCAGCGGTCGCGGTCCCAGTCGCGCTGGATCTCCTCCAGCGTCCGCCCGCTGTGCTGGGCGATCAGCTCCTGCATGGTGCGCTTCACGTGCAGCATGTTCTCGGCCTGGATGGTGATGTCCGCGGCGGTGCCGCCCATCCCGCCGGACGGCTGGTGCATCATGATCCGCGAGTGCGGCAGCGCGAACCGCTTGCCCGCCGCCCCGGCGCAGAGCAGGAACTGGCCCATCGAGCCGGCCATCCCGAGCGCCAGCGTCGCCACGTCGTTCTTGACGTACCGCATGGTGTCGTAGACGGCCATGCCGGCGCTGACCGAACCACCCGGCGAGTTGATGTAGAGGAAGATGTCGCGCTCCGCGTCCTCGGCCGCGAGGAGCAGGATCTGCGCGCAGATCTGGTTGGCCGACGCGTCGGTGACCTCGGTGCCGAGGAAGATGATCCGCTCCTTCAGCAGCCGCTCGAAGACCCGGTCGCCGAACGCCGGCTGTCCCTCGTCGAGCATCCAGATGCCACCCATCGCCGCCCACCTCCGTACGCCGGTGGGCGGGGGACCGCCCGGGAACCCGGCGGTCTCCAGCGTCCGCCGGGCGCACCCGTGCGGCCCAGGCTTTCTGCCGGCGGCAGATTCGCCCTGGGCAGAAGCTACGCGGCGACCGGCCGCCGCCGGCCCGCGCGGGCCCGCCGCCGGGCGACAGTGACGGAGGTACGCGGACGGGGGCGGACGGCCGGGGCGGAGGGAGCCGGCCAGATCCGGATGCCGCCGGCGAACCCGATCGGCGTGGCGGCGTCGAGGGGCGCACCGAGCGGCGCCGGCACCAGGCCGAAGGGCCGCAGCGCGCCGCCCAGCAGCGGCGTGGCGGTGACCGGGCGGCGGGCGACGTGCGGCCGGAGCGAGACGGCAGGTCGCCGGGTCACTGGTGGGCGGGGCGACACGGCCGGGCGGCGCGTGACGGACAGCCGCGGCGGGCCGACCCGCAGCTGTGGCCCGGTGCGGGCGGTCGGCACCCGGTCGAAGCGGGCCGCCGAGACCCCGGGGCCGACCGGGGCCGGACGCTCCCGGCGCAGCTCGTCGCGGGCCTCTTCGAGCAGGTCGGCGAGGTGGATGCCGAGCGCGCGGCAGATCGCGGCCAGCACCTCGGAGGAGGCCTCCTTGCGGCCGCGTTCGACCTCGGAGAGGTAGGGCAGGGAGACGCCGGCGGCCAGGGCCACCTCGCGCAGCGTGCGGCCCTGGCGCAGGCGGATGCGCCGGAGCACCCCGCCGATCACGCGTCGCAGCAACGACATGCCGGCCTCCTCGCGGTCGCCGTCCCGGACGTCCCCATCATGCCCCGTCCACGCCCCCGGAAGCGCCCCGGCCGTTCCGTTCGGCACCCGGCGGGCCGAATCCCCACGTACCCGTTATCTTGTGGGCGTGCAGGCGACGGTGGCGGAGCAGGGCCGACGGTGATCCATTTTCCCGCGCAACGGCGGGGGCCGCTGAGCGCGCTGAGTCTGCGCCTGCTCGCCGCCCTCGGCCTGGTCTTCGCCACGGTGGCGGTGGTCTGGCTCGACCGCGACGGCTACCGCGACGTGGACGAGAGCGGCCTGAGCCTGCTCGACTGCTTCTACTACGTGGTGGTCTCGCTCTCCACCACCGGGTACGGCGACATCACCCCGGTCAGTTCGTCGGCGCGGCTGGCGAACGTCCTGTTCATCACCCCCGCCCGGGTGCTGTTCCTGATCATCCTGGTCGGCACCACCCTGGAAGTCCTGACCGAGCAGTACCGCACCGGCCGTCGCCTGTCGCGGTGGAGGAGAACCGTGAAGGACCACGTCATCATCTGCGGCTACGGCACCAAGGGCCGCAGCGCGGTCTCCGCCCTGCTGGAGAACGGCACGGACAAGTCCAAGATCGTGGTGGTCGAGCGGAGCGGGCCGGCGCTGCGGCAGGCCACCTCCAACGGGCTGGTGACGATCGAGGGTTCGGCGACCCGCTCGTCGGTGCTGGAGCAGGCGCACGTCCGTACCGCGAAGTCGGTCATCATCGCGACGGACAGCGACGACGCGTCGGTGCTGGTGGCGCTCACGGTCCGGCAGCTCACCGCCGGTCAGGTACGCATCATCGCGGCGGTCCGGGAGGCGGAGAACGCGCCGCTGCTCAAGCAGAGCGGCGCGCACCACGTGATCGTCTCGTCGGCCACGGCCGGGCGGCTGCTCGGCCTGTCCACCTCGGCCCCGCCCCTGATCGACGTGGTGGAGGACCTGCTCACCCCGGGTCAGGGCATGGCGCTGGCCATGCGGTCGGCCGAGCGCGACGAGGTAGGGCGCTCCCCGCGTGAGCTGGAGTCGCTGGTCATCGCGCTGGTCCGCCGGGGCAAGGTGGTCACGCTCAACGACCGCGCCGGCGCGGTGATCGAGACCGGCGACATGCTCGTCCACGTCCGGGACGACCGTCCGCAGGCCACCACCGCGATCTGACCCGGCCCCGCTGAGCGCCAGCGGTCAGCAGGCGCCCGGGCCGCCCTCCGCGATCACTTCGCCGCAGGTCGACGACCGGCCCTGGGTGGCCCGTCGCAGCAGGTCGTAGAGCAGGTCCCGCTCGCCCGGAGCCAGCGCGCCGAGGACCTCCTCCTCCGCCCCGGCGAGCGCGCACTCCGCCTCGCGCAGTCGCTTCGTGCCCGCCTCGGTGAGGCGTACCTCGTGCCGGCGGCGGTCCTCCGGGGAGCGGCGGCGCTCGGCCAGGCCGTCCGCCTCCAGGTCGTTGAGCAGGCCGACCACGTTCGTGCTGTCGATCTGGAGCGTGCCGGCGAGCGCCTGCTGGCTGATTCCGCCGGCGTCGCGCAGCACGGTGAGCGCCACCAGGTGGCGGGGGCGCAGGCCCAGCGGGGCGAGCACCGACTCCGAGCGCAGCCGCATCCGCCGGGCCAGGTGGTCGAGCAAAGGCCCGGAGCGGCGCTCGGACTCCTCGACCGGTGCGGCGGACATGTGACCCAGTTTACGCGGCCCGGGGAACATCGACCTGCTATAAATAGTTGGTCCTACACGAACGATCGATGGAGGAGGAAGAAATGGCTCACCTGTTGCACATCGACTCGAGCATCACCGGGGAGCGTTCGGTCAGCCGGCGGCTCACCGCCCGCGCCGCCGCCGCGTGGCGCGCCGCCCATCCGGACGGCACCGTCACCTACCGCGACCTGGGTCAGAATCCGCTTCCGCACCTCGACACGGCGAGCGGCCTCGCGCGCATGGTGCCGCCGGATCAGCACACGCCCGAGCAGCAGGCGTCCTGGCGGCTGACCGAGGAGGTCGTGGCCGAGGTGAAGCGGGCCGACACGGTCCTGCTCGGGCTCCCGCTCTACAACTACGGCCCGCCCAGCAGCGTGAAGTCCTGGGTCGACCACCTGATCGCCCCCGGCATCGCGTACGACCCGGTCACGAACGCCGGGCTGCTCGGCGACCGCCAGTTCGTCGTCCTGGTCAGCCGCGGCGGCGGGTACGGCGCGGGCACCCCGCGGGAGGGCTGGGACCACGCCGAGCCGTGGCTGCCGCACGGCCTCTCCCTGACCGGGCTGGAGCCGCGGTTCATCTGCGCCGAGCTGACCCTGGCCCCGGTCAACCCGGCCATGGCCGAGCTGATCCCGCTGTTCGAGCAGAGCCTCGCCGCGGCCGAGCGGGCCGTCGACGAGCTGTGGGTGCCCGCCTCGGCGGCCGCCTGACCGGGCCGCGTCACACGTGAAGGGCGGGCCGTTCCGCGGGGGAACGGCCCGCCCTTCGGCGTGACGGGTCAGCGGCGGATCAGAGGATCGTCCAGGTGTCGCCGCTGCCGAGCAGCGCGGAGAGCTGCTGCTCCGGGGTCTGGTCGACGGTGGCCTTGGCGGCCGCGACCTGCTCCTGCACCACGCTGTCGTAGGAGGGACGGTCCACCGACCGGAACACGCCGATCGGGGTGTTGCTCAGGTCCAGGCCGGGCAGGCGGGACAGCGCGAACGCGTACGCGGGGTCGGCCACGCCCGCGTCGTGCACGACGATCTCCTCGGCCGGCGTGTTCGCGGTCTCCCGGACCTCCAGCCCGAAGCCACCGGGCGGGTGGACGACGCAGAACTGCCCGTCCTTGCCGAACGTGATCGGCTGCCCGTGCTCCAGCCGGATCAGGAAGTCGTCCCGGGTGGCCGGCTCCTTCAGCGGGTCGAACGCGCCGTCGTTGAAGATGTTGCAGTTCTGGTAGATCTCCACGAACGCCGAACCCTCGTGCTGGGCGGCGGCCCGCAGCACCGACTGGAGGTGCTTGCGGTCCGAGTCGATCGTCCGGGCCACGAACGTGGCCTCGGCGCCGAGCGCCAGGGACAGCGGGTTGAACGGGGCGTCCGCCGAGCCGACCGGCGTCGATTTGGTGATCTTGCCGACCTCGGAGGTGGGCGAGTACTGGCCCTTGGTCAGCCCGTAGATCCGGTTGTTGAACAGCAGGATCTTGAGGTTCACGTTGCGGCGCAGCGCGTGGATCAGGTGGTTGCCGCCGATGGAGAGCGCGTCGCCGTCACCGGTGACCACCCAGACCGACAGGTCCGGCCGGGACACCGACAGGCCGGTGGCGATCGCCGGGGCGCGGCCGTGGATCGAGTGCATCCCGTACGTGTTCATGTAGTACGGGAAGCGCGACGAGCAGCCGATGCCCGAGACGAAGACGATGTTCTCCCGGGGGATGTTCAGCTCCGGCATGAAGCCCTGTACGGCCGCCAGGATGGCGTAGTCACCGCAACCGGGGCACCAGCGCACCTCCTGGTCGGACTTGAAGTCCTTGGCGGTGAGCTTGAGGGCGACGGGCTCAGGCATTCTTCAGGACCTCTTCCAGCATCGTCTCCAGCTCGGCGGCCGTGAACGGCAGGCCGCGGACCTGGTTGTAGCCGATCGCGTCGACCAGGTACTTCGCCCGGATCACGTGGGCGAGCTGGCCGAGGTTCATCTCCGGTACGACCACCTTGTCGTAGCGGCCCAGCACCTCGCCGAGGTTCGCCGGCATCGGGGCCAGGTGCCGCAGGTGGGCCTGGGCCACCGAGAGCCCGCGCTGGCGCAGGCCACGGCAGGCGGCGCCGATCGGCCCGTACGTCGAGCCCCAGCCCAGCACCAGCACCCGGGCGTCGCCGTCCGGGTCCTCCACCTCGACGTCCGGCACCGGGATGGTCTCGATGCGGGCCGCCCGGGTCCGCACCATGAAGTCGTGGTTCGCCGGGTCGTACGAGATGTCGCCGGTCTTGTCGGCCTTCTCCAGGCCGCCGATCCGGTGCTCCAGACCGGCCGTGCCGGGCACCGCCCACGGGCGGGCCAGCGTCTGCGGATCCCGCAGGTACGGCAGGAACGTGGTGCGGTCCTCGCCGTTGGGCTTCGTGGCGAACTCGACCCGCAGGTCGGGCAGCGACTCCACGTCGGGCAGCAGCCACGGCTCGGAGCCGTTGGCGACGTAGTTGTCCGACAGCAGGATCACCGGGGTGCGGTAGGTCAGCGCGATCCGGGCCGCCTCCAGCGCCGCGTGGAAGCAGTCCGACGGCGACTTCGGCGCGATCACCGCGACCGGCGCCTCGCCGTGCCGGCCGTACAGGGCCATGTTCAGGTCGGCCTGCTCGGTCTTGGTGGGCATGCCGGTGGACGGGCCGGCCCGCTGCACGTCGACGATGACCAGCGGCAGTTCCAGCGCCACCGCCAGGGAGATCGTCTCGCTCTTGAGCGCCACACCCGGACCGCTCGTGGTGGTCACGCCGAGTGAGCCGCCGTACGACGCGCCGAGCGCCGCACCGACCGCGGCGATCTCGTCCTCGGCCTGCATGGTGACCACGCCGAACTTCTTGTGCTTGCTCAGCTCGTGCAGGATGTCCGAGGCCGGCGTGATCGGGTACGCGCCGAGGAACACCGGCAGCCCGGAGCGCACCCCGGCGGCCACCAGGCCCAGCGACAGCGCCGCGTTGCCGGTGATGTTCCGGTAGGTGCCCGGCAGCATCTTGGCCGGCTTGACCTCGTACCGGACGGAGAAGTCCTCGGTGGTCTCGCCGAAGTTCCAGCCGGCCCGGAACGCGGCCACGTTCGCCGCCACCAGCTCGGGGCGGGCCGCGAACTTGCGCTCCAGGAAGCGCAGCGTGGACTCGTACGGACGGGAGTACATCCAGCTCAGCAGCCCGAGCGCGAACATGTTCTTGGCCCGCTCGGCGTCCTTCTTGGACACGTCGTGCTCGGCCAGCGCGCCGATCGTCATCGAGGTGAGCGCCACCGGGTGCACCGCGTACCCGGCGAGCGAGTCGTCGTCGAGCGGGCTGGCCGCGTAGCCGACCTTCGCCAGGTTGCGCCGGGTGAACTCGTCGGTGTTGACGATGATGTCGGCCCCGCGCGGCAGGTCGGCCAGGTTGGCCTTCAGCGCGGCCGGGTTCATCGCCACCAGCACGTTCGGGGCGTCACCCGGGGTCAGGATGTCGTAGTCGGCGAAGTGCACCTGGAAGCTCGACACGCCGGGCAGAGTCCCGGCGGGAGCGCGGATCTCGGCGGGGAAGTTGGGCAACGTGGAGATGTCGTTGCCCAGTTGCGCCGTCTCCGAGGTGAACCGGTCGCCGGTGAGCTGCATGCCGTCGCCGGAGTCACCGGCGAACCGGATGACCACCCGGTCCAGCTGACGGATCTGCTTGGTCACACCCGCACCTCGCTTAACTGAGCGCCGTCGCCCTCGCCGGCCCGGCCCGCTCCGATTCTCACGTCAGAGCCTACGTCGCCACGTTAGGGCCACCTTGGTCGAGGTCCGACGTATGGGACTGGATCGGGCCGCTGTATGCCCTGCTTTGCAGCGTTTAGTACCTGGGCCCGTAACCCAGATCACCACATATCCATGATCACCGGTCGGTGATCGGACGCTCCGGCACGGTGATGTCGCTGCGGCGGCGCAGCGAACGGGTCGCCAGAGTCAGTGCGAGCACGACCAGGAGACCGGACACTGCGATCAACGCGACGGCGGTCCCCCGGACCGAGGTGTCGTCGCCGTCCCGTTCGCCGGCGGCGACGAGCACGCCCTGCGAGCCGGTCGGGGCCGGCGCCCCGCCGGGCGGGACGGCGTCCGCCGCCGCCGCGCTGATCCGGAAGCTCATCTGCACCTGCCGGTCGCGCCCGCTACGCGGGTCGAGCCGGCCGATCACCGCGCCGGACAGGGGCGCCCGTCGCTGCGCCTCCGCCGAGGCCGCCAGCGTCAGCCGTACGGTCGTGGTCCGCCCGGCCGCCAGCGTGCCCAGTTCGCAGCGCGTCCGGTCGGCCGACACCGGGGCGCAGCCGCTCTCGGTGCCGGCCACTGTCACCCCTTCGGGCAGGAGCACCTCGATCCGGCCCGCCGCGTCGACCTTGCCGGTGTTGCCCAGCCGGACGGTGAGCGTGCTGGGCGCGCCGCTGATGTCGAACAGCACCTCGTCGGCGCGCAGCGAGATGCCGGGCACCGGCGGCCCGGGCGGGAACAGCACCGCGAAGCCCTCGTCGTCGTACGCCGCGCCGGTCACACCGGGCGCGACGGCGGTGACCTGGACCGATCCGGCCAGCGGCATGGTCCGCCAGGCGTCGCCGTCGACCCGGACCCGGATGGTCGCGCTGAACCGGGCGCCCGGCTCCGCGTCCCACCCGACGCAGCGGTGGTTGCCGCCGCCGGAGGGCTCGCAGCCCGGGGTGCCCGCGTCGGTCAGGCCGGGCGGCAGCGTGTAGCCCAGGCTGATCCGCTCCGCCCGCCCGCCGGTGTTGGTCACCGTCACCCGCAGCGTGGCCACCGTGGCGTCGGCGTTCCAGTAGGCCGGCGGGAGGGCCACGTCCTCGGTGTTCACGCGTACCCCCAGGGGCCCGCCGGCCGGCTGCGCCGGCGGTGGCGGCGGGGTCTTGACCGGCGGCACGACCGGCGGGGGTGCCGGTGCCGTGGTGGCCGGCGCGGCGGTGGTCGGCGCCGGTTCGGCGGGCGCGCTCGTCGGCGGGGCCGGCGAGGTGGTGACCGGCGCCGGGGGCGTGGTCGGAGGCGGCGGTGGCTCGGTGGGCGGCGGAGCCGTCGCGGTGGTCGTCGGCTCGCCGGTGGGCGCGGGCTCGGTCGGCTCGCCGCCGGGCTCACCGCCGGGCTCGCCGCCCGGCTCCACCGGCTCGATCGCCCGGAGCGCGGCGGCCGGCCCCGGGTGGGCGTCGGCCCCGGCCGGCGCCACCGCCACCAGCGCCGCGACGAGCGCGGGCGCCAGGAGCGCGAGGGTACGGCGGAGCGCTACCCGCCGAACGGGCGCAACGCGGGGGCGGGCCATCTGTCCTCCGGGACGATCAATGAGATCCCATTATTCGGTGATACTTGCCATCAAGCACTAGTCCTGCGAGGAAACGAATTCGTAACGTGTCCGGGACATCTGGACGGGACCGGTACGCTCCGGTCGTGACCGGATATCTCGGCTCGTACGCCACGCTCGGTCTGCTGCTGCTCGCCGCCGTGCTCTTCTTCGTGACGGCGTTCTCCGCGAACCGGGTGTTACGTCCGAGCCGTCCGGCCGAGCCGTGGGGCAAGCGGGCCTCGTACGAGTGCGGTCTCGACCCGGTCGGCGGCGACTGGGCCCAGATGCAGATCCGGTACTACGTCTACGCGTATCTCTACGTGCTCTTCGCGGTCGAGGCGGTGTTCCTGTTCCCGTGGGCGCTGGTCTTCGACCGGCCCGGCTTCGGCGCCACCACCGTCGTGGAGATGGGCGTCTTCGTGGCGATCGTCGCGCTCGGCATCCTCTACGCCTGGCGGCGCGGCGTCCTGCGCTGGACCTGACGCGCCGGACCGGCCCGTCAGGCCAGCCCGCGGCGGGTCACCGCCGGCGGCCGGTCGCCCCGGATCGACGCCACCATGTCCAGCACCCGGCGGGTCTCGCGGACCTGGTGGGCGCGGAACACCCGGGCGCCGAGCCAGGCCGAGACCGCCGTGGCGGCGAGCGTCCCCTCCAGCCGCTCGGGCACCGGCAGGTCGAGCGTCTCGCCGATGAAGTCCTTGTTCGACAGGGCCACCAGCAGCGGCCAGCCGGTGTCGGTCAGCTCCGCCAGCCGCCTGGTGATCTCCAGCGAGTGCCGGGTGTTCTTGCCGAAGTCGTGCGCCGGGTCGATCAGGATGCCGTCCCGGCGCACACCCAGCCCGACCGCGCGCTCGGCCAGCCCGGTCACGGTGCCGACCACGTCGGCCACCACGTCGTCGAAGGCGGCCCGGTGCGGCCGGGTACGCGGGGCGAGCCCGCCCGCGTGCGAGCAGACCAGCCCGGCGCCGGTCGCCGCGGCGACCCGGGCCAGCGCGGGGTCCGCCCCCGACCAGGTGTCGTTGAGCAGGTCCGCACCGGCCGCGACCGCCTCCACGGCCACCTCGGCACGCCAGGTGTCGATGGAGATGACCACATCCGGGAAGGCGGACCGGACCGCCGCGATGGTGTCCACCGTCCGGCGGATCTCCTCGGCCACGTCCACCTCGTCGCCCGGCCCGGCCTTCACCCCGCCGATGTCGATGATCTCGGCGCCCTCGTCCACCGCGCGTTCCACCGCGCGAAGCGCGCTGTCCTGGGCGAATGTGGCGCCGCGGTCGAAGAACGAGTCCGGGGTGCGGTTGACGATCGCCATCACCACCAGCTCACCGGGGCCGAACGCCCGTCCGCCCAGCCGCAACGCCCCGGTCATGCCCGCCTCCTCGCCGCCGGACCGCACCGGCCGGTCCGACGCTATCCGGTCCCGCCCGCGCCGCCCGTGCCGGTCCCGTGCGCCGGACGCATTTACCGACCGGACGTCCCGGAGGGCTCGCCCGATCCCGGCCCGCATGCCACGATCTGTGCATGGGTGAGGTTCTGCTCCTCTTGGTCGTCGCGCTGACCGTCGCGGCTGTGGTGTTCGGGGTGACGGTGCTCGTCTCCGGCAAGGATCCGGGCCTCACGCCGGCCGAGCCGGACGGGCGGGCCGTGCCCCTGCCCGGCAGCCGTCCGCTCGACGAGTCGGACGTGTCCGACGTCCGCTTCGACACGGCGCTGCGCGGCTACCGGATGAGCCAGGTCGACGCGGCGCTGCGCCGGGCGGCGTACGACATCGGCTACAAGACCGAGCTGATCGGCGTCCTGGAGGCGGAGAACGCGGCCCTGCGGGACGGGCGTACCGAGGACGCCGACGCGCTGCGCCGGGCGCGCGAGGAGGCCGCCGCGACCCGTCCCGAGACCGAGCAGGCACCCGACCCGTCCACCCCCGAGCCGGTGGTGATCGACCTGTCCGCGCCCGAGCCGCCGGCCCGGACCGACACCGACGGGCAGCCGGGCCGCACCGACGCCGACGGCCGGCCCGGACGCGCCCCGGCCGAGGCGGGCGTGGCGGAGGCCCCCGCCGCGGCGGCGACCGAGGACACCGTCTCCCCGGCGAACGGGATCGCGGCCGGTCCGGCCGACGACGACCGGGAGCGCGGTTCGGTGGTCCGCTCGGAGTCGGCGTGACCGGCGCCGGCCGGCCGGCCGACGACTTCACCGAGGCGTCCCGCCGGGGCGCCGCCGAGGTCACCGCCACGGTGATCGTCGAGGCCCCGGCCGACCGGGTGTTCGCCGCGCTCACCGCATGGGAGCGGCAGTCGGACTGGATCCCGCTGACCCGGGTCCGGGTGGTCGAGGGCGACGGCGGCGAGGGGAGCCTGGTCGAGGCGGTCACCGCGCTCGGTCCGGCCGTACTCCGCGACGAGATGCGTGTGGTCCGGGTCGACGCGCCGTACGAGGTCGGCGTGGTGCACTGCGGCAAACTGCTGCGCGGCCCCGGCGTGCTGCGCTGCACCCCGATGGACCGCGACCGCACGCAGGTGGTCTGGCACGAGTGGTTCCACCTGCCGGGCGGGGCGGCCGGCCGGGTGGCGTGGCCGGTGCTCTGGCCCGGCTCGAAGTTCAGCCTCACCCAGGCGCTGAAGAAGTTCGCCCGGCTGGTCGAGCAGGGCCGCCTGCCCTGACGGGCGGTCGTTGGCGCGGCGGGGCTGTCGGTGGCCCGGCCTATCGTGGACGCCGTGACTGACCTGGTGACCGGCGCCGACGGGCTGCCGCGCTGCGCGTGGGGGGCGAGCACCCCCGACTACGCCGTCTACCACGACGAGGAGTGGGGCCGGCCGCTGCGCGGCGACGACGCGCTCTACGAGCGGCTGACGCTGGAGGCGTTCCAGTCCGGCCTGTCCTGGCTGACCATCCTGCGCAAGCGGCAGGCGTTCCGGGACGCCTTCGCCGGCTTCCGGATCGAGTCGGTGGCCCGCTACGGCGAGGCCGACGTGACCCGGCTGATGGCCGACGCGGGGATCGTCCGCAACCGGGCCAAGATCGAGGCGGCGATCGCGAACGCCCGGGCCGCGTCGGAGCTGCCCGAGGGCCTCTCCGCGCTGCTCTGGTCCTTCGCGCCCCCGCCCCGGGCCGCGCGTCCCCGGTCCTTCGCCGAGGTGCCGGCCACCAGCCCGGAGTCCGTGGCGATGGCCAAGGCGCTCAAGAAGCGGGGCTTCCGGTTCGTCGGCCCCACGACCGCCTACGCGCTGATGCAGGCCACCGGCATGGTCGACGACCACCTGGCCGACTGCCACGTGAGCGGTGACCGGGCCGGGGTGTGACGGAGCGCGCCACCTCCGGCGTGATGGGATTGGGGCATGACCGACACCGAGCCGCGTACGAGCGGGACGACAGACGGTGCGACCACGACCGGAGCCTGGGCGGTGCTGCTGCCCGCCGAGCGCTTCGAGGCCGAGCGGCTCGTGCACCACGACGCGCTGGAGCTGACCGGGCTGTCCGAGGCGGCCCGCCCCCGGCCCGGTGACCGGGTGGCAGTGCTCGTCGACGAGCCGCTGCGCCTGGTCGCGCTCGGCCGGGTCGCGCTCGCATCGTCCGAGACCCGGGAGGACCCGGACGATCCGCAGTCCGACGCGGTGGCCGGGTCGCTCGTGGTCACGTACACCCGGCGGGTGCTCGACGAGCCGGTGCCGGTCGACGGCCCGGCGCCGGACGGACCGGTCGTGGCGCTCGACCCGGCCCGCTGGCGGTCGTTGGCCGACCGGCTCGGCCCGCCGCCCGCCCGCAGCACCTGGCTGGTCAGCCTGGACCTGCCGATCGAGGCCGCGTCGCGCGCCGAGGCGGTGCGGATCTTCTGGTCCTACGTGCAGGAGCTGGGCCCGCGGGAACTGCCGGCGTTCGTCTCGCCGTACGGCGACGAGCTGGCCATGCAGGCATTCGTGCTCGGCGTCGAGGCCAACCAGGATCCGGAAGAGGACGACTGACCTCCGGGGCCGACCGGGGCGGTCAGCGTCCCTCGAAGACCGGCTTCTGCTTGGCGACGAACGCCGTCGTGGCGGCCCGGTGGTCGGCGGTGGCGCCGCAGATCGCCTGGGCCTGCGCCTCGGCGGCCAGCGCGTCGGCGAGCGTGCCCGCGTCGGCGATGGAGAGCTGACGCTTGATCGCCCCGTACGCGACGGTCGGGCCGGCGGCGAGCCGGGCGGCCAGTTCCTGCGCGGTCGGGAGCACCTGCTCGTCGTCGTCCACCAGCTTGGTCAGCAGGCCCAGCCGGCAGGCCTCCTCGGCGCCGACCGGCTCGGCGAGCATCAGCAGCTCGACGGCCTTGGCGTGACCGACCAGGCGGGGCAGCGTCCAGGAGGCGCCGGTGTCGGCGGCGAGGCCCACCCCGGCGAACGCCATCAGGAACCGGGTCTTCGGGCCGCCGATGCGGAAGTCGGCCAGGAACGCCAGCGAGGCGCCGGCCCCGGCGGCCATCCCGCGCACCGCGGCGACCACCGGCTTGGGCAGGTTGGCCAGCCGGGCGGCGATCGGGTTGTAGTGCGTCCGGACCGTGGCCAGCGGGTCGGCGTCCGAGGTCTCCAGCGTCCGCACGTGCTCGCGCAGGTCCTGCCCAGCGCTGAACGAGCCGCCCGCGCCGGCGAGCACGACCGCCCGGCAGGACCGGTCGGTCTCCAGCTCGGCCAGGGTGTCCCGGAGCGCCTCCTTGAGCGCCACGTCGAGCGAGTTCATCGCCGTCGGGCGGTTCAGCGTCAGGGTGACGACGGCGTCGGTGCGGTCGACGAGCAGCGGCTCGGTCACGTTCTAACGACCCTTCTGTCGGGCGAGGCGGTTGCCGGTGTCGAGGCACTGCTCGACGTACCGGTCGGCGGCCGGCCGGAGCCGGGCCGCGTGCCGGTCGAAGAAGCTGGCCGCGCTGGTGCCCGGCCAGCGCTCGGGCAGCAGTGCCGGGGGCAGTTGCGGATCCCGGAACAGGAACGTACGCCATGCGTGCACGAGCCGGAATCGGGCCGCGTACGCGTCCTCGTCGCTGCTGCGCACAGTGACGCCGGAGAGCAGCGGCTTCTGCTCGGCGACGAACCGCTCGTACGCCCGCCCGATCTCGGCCAGGTCCCAGGCGCGGCGGACCACGCCCATCGCGCCGGGGGTGCCGGCCGCGTGCGCTGCGGTGAACCGCTCGTAGCGCACGCCCGCCTCGTCGAGCAGCAGGTCGACGTCCTCACCCGGGCGGGTGGCCACCCAGGTGCAGTCGTCGAGCGTGCCGTAGCCGAGGAAGGCGAGGTTCGCGGCGAGCCGCTGCCGGTCCCGGCGGGACGAGGGCGCGGTGAGCACCAGGAGATCGAACCGTCCGTCCCAGCTGTGCCGCCCGGTCCGGTAGATCCGGGACGCCGCCTCGTCGAGTCGACGTGCCGCCTTCGGGGTGATCGAATATCCCGGTCCGGACGCCAGACGGAGCGGTTCCAGCCAGCCCTGACGGACCATCCGGGAGACCGCGGTGCGTACCGCCGGTGGGGCGATCCCGAGCGGGGCGAGCAGCTTGACCAGGGCGGCAACCGGTGCGCGGCCACCCCGGGCCCGGAGGTGGTCGCCGTACAGGTCGAAGAGTGCCGACCGTGCCTGCATGACCGCACATTGTGACAGGCCTATCCAAGATAAGCTAGATGCTGTTACATCAATGCTGCTTCGGTTTGGGTCCGGCGGTGTTCATCAGGGAAAATCGTTGGTCGAGCCTTCCGCGATGGTTGCGGATGGCGATGGCGAAGTGGCTGTGGGGCAACTCACCGACCCTGGTGTAGGTCTGAGGGGAGACAACATGGCGGCGATGAAGCCGCGGACGGGCGACGGTCCGCTGGAAGTCACCAAGGAGGGCCGGGGCATCGTCATGCGAGTCCCGCTGGAGGGTGGTGGCCGGCTCGTCGTCGAGATGACTCCCGACGAGGCCACCGCGCTCGGTGACGCGCTGAAGGCGGCCGCGGGCTGATTCGAGGAGTGTCCCGCACGGCGTCCGCCGTGCGGGCGGTTCGTCCTGCCCTGAGCCACCGGCATGCCCGGTGGCTCAGGGTCTTTCCTCGACGGCTGCGTGGGGGAATGTGCCCGTTCAACCCATTTCGGAGGTACGGTCCAGCGTGCTGGTCATTCGTCTGGTGAGTGGGCCCGCAGGGCCCGACGCTCTCGTCCTGCCCGTCCGTCCCGGAGGGCCGGACTCCCCGGACTCCCTGGCCTCGCCGGACCCCACGGTCTCGCCGGCCTCCACGGCCCGCCTGGTCCCGACCGCCGTGCCGCTCGGCGACGACGTCCCTGCCGAGGCCGCAGCCGTCCTGCCCGCCACCCGGCTCACCGGCGCGGCCGGCGAGGTACGCGAGCACCTGCGTCCCGGTGGCTCCCCGGCGCGGCTGTGGCTTCTGGGCGTCGGCGAGGGCGACGAGCGCGACTGGCGCACCGCCGGAGCGGCGCTGGCCCGCGCGGCGAAGGATGAGACGCAGATCACCATCGCACTTCCCGGCGAGGCGACGGCGGCGCTGCGTGGCCTCGCCGAAGGGCTGCTGCTCGGCTCGTACCGATTCCGTCTCACCGAGGCCGGCAAGCGTCCCGCCCTGGCCGAGGTGTCGGTGCTCGTCGACGACCCGGACGCTCTTGCCGGCACGCTCGACGCCGCCCGGGCCACCGCCGAGACGACCCGGCTCGCCCGGGACCTGACCAACATGCCCTCGTCCACCAAGAACCCGGAGTGGTTCGCCGCGCAGGTGGCCGAGGCCGCGTCCGGGCGCCCCGGCCTGCACCTGCGGGTACGCGGCCCGGAGGAACTGGCGGCCGAGGGCTTCGGCGGTCTCCTCGCCGTCGGCGGCGGCTCCGCGAGCGGCCCGCGCCTGGTGGAGCTGGACTGGCGGCCCGACGGCGCGCGTACCCACGTGGTGCTCGTCGGCAAGGGGATCACGTTCGACACCGGCGGCATCTCGATCAAGCCGGTGCCGGCCATGAAGCTCATGCGCAAGGACATGGCCGGTGCCGCCGCCGTGATCGCCGCGACGCTCGGCGCCGCCGAACTGCGCCTGCCGGTCCGGGTCACCACGCTCGCCCCGCTCGCCGAGAACATGGTCAGCGGCTCGGCGTTCCGCCCCGGCGACGTGATCCGGCACTACGGCGGGCTGACGAGCGAGAGCACCAACTCCGACGCCGAGGGCCGGCTGGTGCTCGCCGACGCGCTGGCGTACGCGGTCCGCGAGCTGAAGCCCGACCTGCTGATCGACCTGGCGACGCTGACCGGCGCGAACGCCGTCGCCCTGGGCAAGCGGCACGCCGCGCTCTACAGCGAGAACGACGCGCTCGCGGCCGGCCTGCTCGACGCGATCACCGCGGCCGGCGAGCGGGCCTGGCGGATGCCGCTGGCCGACGACTACGTGGAGTACCTGGCCAGCGAGATCGCCGACCTGCACAGCTCCCCGGCGCAGGGCGCCGGTTCGGTGGTCGCCGCGCTGTTCCTGCGGGAGTTCACCGGCGACCTGCGGGACCGATGGGCGCACCTGGACATGTCCGCGCCGTCGTGGTCCGACGACACGCACGGCGAACTGGTCAAGGGCGCCACCGGCTGGGGTGTGCGCGGGCTGCTGCGCTGGCTGGCGACGCTGGGCTGACCAGGCGTGCAGGGCACGCCTGATCAGCCTGATCAGGCCTTGACGGCGGCGAGCAGACCGTGGCCGACCGGCAGCAGCGCGGGCACCCAGTGCTCCGACTCGCGGATCGCCTTGATCGTCTCCCGTACGGTGACCGTCTCGGCGTCCCGCGCTGCCGGGTCGCCGATCCGGCCGGCCGCCAGCGCGCCGTTGAGCGCGAGCACGCCGCCGGGGCGCAGCAGCCGCAGCGCCGCGTCCACGTACGCGGCGAAGCCGGTCGCCACCGCGTCCACGAAGACCAGGTCGTAGGCACCGTCCGCGAGCCGCGGCAGCACGTCGAGCGCCCGGCCGGTGATGATCCGGGTACGCCCCGACGGGAAGCCCGCCTCCTGGAACAGCCGCCGGGCGATGCGCTGGTATTCGACCTCGACGTCGATCGTGGTGAGCACGCCGTCGGGGCGCATGCCGCGCAGCAGCCACACGCCGCTCACCCCGGTGCCGGTGCCGATCTCCACCACGGCCCGGGCGTTGCCGGCGGCGGCGAGCAGCCGCAGGGCGGCACCCGACCCGGGCGTGACCGCCTCCACCCCCACCTCGTGGGCGAGGGCGCGGGCCGTGCGCAGCACGAGATCCTCGGTGACGAAAGACTCGGCGAAGTGGAGCGCCTGGGCCGTCGAACTGCCGTGACCGGCGACCGTGGCGATGGGACACCTCCGAGGGGCGGACTGGTGCGAGGGGCGGTATGCACTGTGAGCGTAGAGGCGGGCCGGTACCGGCGCAGCCGCGAGTCCGCCGCGGAGTGCTCACGGACGGCAACCCCTGACTCCGTTCGCGTCATCCGTGTAATCCTGGATGCGTCCCGCGCGTCACTGTCGTCCGGCTCCGCCGGCCGTCGGCGCGGGGCCAGCGGGACGGAGTGGGAGGCACCGACGTGACCGACGGCTGGGACTGGCGGCGGCCCGGCGGATCGCCGGCACCGGGTGGGCCGGCGTCCGGACGACCGCCGCAGGACGCCCCGGGTCAGGCGACGTCGCCGTGGTGGTCCGACGCGCTGGCCGACCCGTGGCGGGATCCGTACGCGCCCGCCGCCGTGGTGATCCCGGCGGCCCCGGCGTCCGGTGCGGGGGAGCCGGAACCGGTCACCGACCCGGACCTGCCGACCCGGCCGGGGCTGCGCCAGGTGGTGCTGATCTCCCTGGTCACGGCGCTGCTGGCCGGTTCTCTCGGCAGCGCCCTGACGTACGCCTTCCTGCGTGGCGGTGACGTGCCGACGATCGGTGCGCAGACCGGGCAGGCCCCGGCGCTGGCCCAGCGCAAGCCCGAGTCGCTGGCCGGGGTGGCCGAGCGGGTCCTGCCCAGCGTGGTCACCATCCGGGTGGTCAGCCTCGGCGGCACCAGCGAGGGCTCCGGCTTCGTGGTGACCAGCGAGGGTCACATCGTCACCAACGACCACGTGGTCGCCGACGGCCCCGGCAAGGCCACTGTCGTGTTCAACGACGGCAGCACCGCCGCAGGCACCGTGGTCGGGCAGGATCCGGAGTCGGACCTCGCCGTGATCAAGGTCTCGCGCAGCGGGCTGACCCCGGTGCAGTTCGGCGACTCCGACGCGCTCGCCGTCGGTGACCCGGTGCTCGCCATCGGGTCGCCGTTGTCGCTCGCCAACACCGTCACCGCCGGCATCGTGAGCGCGCTGGACCGGACGATGCAGGCCGGCGAGCCGGGCGGGCCGACCCGCTACTACGCGGCGATCCAGACTGACGCCGCTGTCAACCACGGCAACTCCGGCGGCCCGCTGGTGGACGGCGCCGGGCGGGTGGTCGGGGTGAACTCGACGATCAAGTCGCTGGTGGCCGACGGGCAGGAGGCCGGCAACATCGGCCTCGCCTTCGCCATCCCGATCAACCAGGCGAAGCGGATCACCGAGGACATCATCGGCACCGGCAAGGCCCGGCGTACGGTGATCGGCGCCCAGGTCGGCGGCACCGGCGCCACCGGCGGCGGCGTACGCCTCAACGCGGTCGAGCCGGCCGGCCCGGCGGCGGCGGCCGGACTGCGTACCGGGGACGTGGTGCTCCGGCTGGACGGCCATCCGATGACCGATCCGACCGACCTGGTGGCCCTCGTGCGCAAGTACGCGCCCGGTTCCGTGGTGACAGTCGAGTACCGGCGCGGGTCGTCGCGGCAGAACGCGTCGGTGACGCTCGCCGCGGATGCGAAGTGAGGACCCGTCACCCCCTCCCCGATGGTCACCTGACGTGCGTAGTCTTGCCCTCACACGGACGAGGAGGCCGCGGTGTTCGAGAACCTGAACTGGTGGGAGATCGGCGTCCTGCTGCTCCTGGCGCTGTTGATCTTCGGCGATCGGCTGCCCAATGTGATCAACGACGGCCTCCGGATGGTCCGCAACCTGCGCAACATGGCGCGCAACGCGACCGGTGACCTGAGCCGCGAGCTGGGTACGGACATCCAGCTGGAGGATCTGCACCCCAAGGCGTTCATCCGCAAGCACCTGCTCAGCGAGGACGACGAGCAGGCGATCCGCAAGCCGCTCCAGAGCATGTACGACAACCTGCGCTCGGACGTCACAGGCGTGCACGACGAGCTGAAGGACGTGGCAAAGGCCGCCGATCTGCGTACCCCGAGGGTCGCGACCAGCACCCCCACCCCCGCGCCCCCGGCCCCCCGCCCGTCC